>JBIKOC010000209.1:0-4275 GCA_044358335.1 Flavobacteriales bacterium
TCGTACGATAGGATTTATTTACCTGGCATTTTTTGCTGTAGTTATATTTATTCGTCCAATAAGATTTGAATTTGCAAGCATTCCACCCCAACTTGTTTTCATTATTGAGCGTGTTATACTCACGTTAACACTTGGTTTTTTTGTATTTGAACAAAATTTTAGTTCAAACTCTGTTTTTAAGTTATCGAAGCTTAAGATTTTTAATTATCCAGGGAAGCACGCTTATAGTCTGTATGCGTATCACGCCATAGGTATTATCCTCGGATATCGGATAATGAAATTTATGGTGACAGAAGAAAATGCCACATCAGTGCTTTTAATTGAGCCATTATTGGGCTTTGCGGTTACTTTTGCACTTGCTATTTTTAGTCACGAGTATTTCGAGAATAAGTTCACCCGCCGCAAGAAGAACTACAACCCCACACGGGAATATAATCCAGTAGGGATAAACGATGCTAAAACAAAACCTGCCTAATGCCTTAACTCTGTCGAACCTGCTCTGTGGCTGTTTGGCAATTCAACAATTGTTGGCAGGGAATCCCGACTTAGTTCCTTTGTTGATGTTGTTAGCAGGAGTTTTCGATTTCTTCGATGGCTTTGCTGCCCGAGCATTAAAAGTTTCCTCTCCAATTGGGAAAGATTTAGATTCTTTGGCCGACATGGTCACATTTGGTGTTTTACCAGCACTTATGGCCTTTCGACTCATTGCTGAAACACAGTTAACGTCTTTATTGCCAGGAGAAGAAGTTGCCGAGTTTTTCTTGCATTTCCCAACCTCTATCGCTCTATTGATAGCTGTTTTCTCTGCCTATCGTTTGGCGAAATTCAATCACGATACGCGTCAGAGTAGTTCCTTTATCGGAATGCCAACACCAGCTAATGCATTATTCTGGGCTGGCTTGTGGATTGGTTGCCACAATGGTACTTATACATTTTTTAATGCTTGGACTCTAAGTGGCTTATCGGTGCTATGTTCTTTTTTATTGGTATCCGAAATCCCAATGTTCAGTTTTAAACTGAAGAGTCTAAGTTGGAAAGGTAATGAGGCACAATATAGCCTAATACTATTATCCATTCCATTCTTTATATGGCTTAAGCTTGCCGCACTTGCCCCATTTGTAGGGATTTACGTGCTGATTTCGCTTGTTCAGAAATTACAAGCTAAGCCAGAAGTAAACTAAACGAAAGAATGAATTAAGCTTGAATCAAAGAGAAATGGTAGCCTTCCATGATTGGATTAGCTAACAAATCTTTGCAGGCTTTTTCTACTTTTTCACGAGCCAATTCTTCGTTTCCAGCTTCAATTTCAAGTTGAATGTGTTTCCCAATGCGAACATTGCCAATTTCAGGTAGTCCAAGATTTTTCATGCTACCCGTAACAGCTTTTCCTTGAGGATCTAAAAGTGCTTTATGAGGCATTACGTCAATTTCGGCAATGAATTTCATGTGGTGGAAGATATATGCAGCAAATATACGTGCTTGATTTCAGTTCGGGTTGTAACAGTTGAAAATTAACGTCGTAATTCAAAGTTCATCCCGAGATAAACTCTTCTAACATTCTCATCTGCTGCTAATTCTTCGGCTGTTCCCGATTTTAGAATTTTTCCTTCATAAAGCAGATAAGCTCGATCGGTAATGTTGAGCGTTTCGTGCACATTGTGATCGGTGATAAGAATCCCAATATTCCGGTCTTTCAATTTGGCCACTATGCTTTGGATGTCTTCCACAGCTATTGGATCTACTCCCGCAAATGGTTCGTCGAGCAGAATAAACTTGGGATCGGAAGCCAAGGCTCGGGCAATTTCGGTACGACGGCGTTCCCCTCCAGACAATAAATCTCCTCGGTTTCCTCGAATATGTTGTAAACTAAATTCATCAAGTAGCGACTCGAGTTTCTGCGATTGTTCTACTTTGGAAAGAGGTCCCAGTTCAAGTATGGCTTTGATGTTATCTTCTACACTTAGTTTTCGGAACACAGATGCTTCTTGAGCTAAATAGCCAATACCCAATTGCGCACGCTTATACATGGGCAGGTTGGTGATATTTAAATCGTCGAGATAAACATCTCCTTCGTTTGGACGAATTAAACCCACGGTCATGTAAAAGGTAGTTGTTTTACCAGCCCCATTAGGGCCAAGTAGACCTACAATTTCGCCTTGATTCACTTCTACTGAAACGTTGTTAACGACAACCCGTTTTTTGTAGCGTTTCACGAGATTTTTGGTGTGCAGTTTCATGCGTCAGAAGCGAAAAGAAAGTGAAACCCGCACACCGAAAGCACGGGCGTTAGGACGTTCTAGGTGTGTCATTCTCCAAAGGGCATCTACCCGTACAATTTTAAAAATATTCTCCACGGCAAAGCCGCTTTCCAAATATGGGCGGTGAAGTTGAGGATCTAATCCTCCGGGATACACTAATTGATTTATATTCTCTGTGCGCATATCTCCAATAACCGATTTTAGTGTAACGACTTCTCGCCATTTTAATTTGCGCATCAAAGGTATTTTATTCAAAAAGAATCCTTCAAAATGGTGATCAATAAATAAGTATGCATATCTATCACTGGCAAATTCGAAGATGTTCATCATGTTGAATGCGAGCGGATCGAGCGCGTAGGTTTGTGAACCTTGATGTAATTCGAGAAATAGATAGGGTGCTGTTCCCCAAATTTTTCCAAAGTCAATAACATAATCGGTGTAACCCATTGGGTTGATCCGAAAACGATCGCTAATCCGCAAACGTGCTTTTACATAACTAAATTGGGAGCTTAGCACATTGGGCACACCCAAGCCAAGGTCAACAGTGACAATCGGATAGCGCGTTCCGATACTGGAACGATCAAATTCTCCAGAGATAAATTTTTCACCCCAAGCAAATCGAGTTTGAATACCAATTTCGGTGGTAGTTATTTGTTTAATGGTTTGCAGATCTCCGTTTTCGAGTTTTCGGCCAAAAGCAAAATTCCCCAACGGAACTAAGCGTCGATTGAATATCGTGAATTTGTTACTCAGACCCGGAAACCAATCGTATTCGAGCATTGCCAGACCTTCTTCTACATTCGTCACATTTGTCAATGCTGTACGACGAAGCATGGAAGTAAGGATGTTGTCGAGCGTTAAAGAGTTCGCGCTCAAACTCAACTGCTCCAAATCGGATTTATAAGCAAGTGTGAGTAAGCGACGATTATTCTTGTCTTTATCAATGAAATAGCGCAATCCAGTTCTAACCTTGAAACGATTATCCTGCAATCCATAAGCAACCCAACCACGAAGTTCGAGACGTTTGCTAAAGTCGTTAGAGGTAATTCCACCAAATTTAAAACGTACTCCTTCTATATCGTTCCAGCTCACAAAGGTGTAATACTTCCCAATTTCCATCCATTGTGAATGCAAAAAGCCCGTTGCGAGCATTTGTCCTAGGTAACGATAGTTGATTAATCGAGGCACTTGTTTAAGCGAATCGACCATCGTGTAAATATTTCGTTCTTTTTGGGTAAGCGTATCGGGGCGGAGTTTATTCCAATAACGTTCATCATGTTGATCGGCACTATCACTAACGATAATGTCTCTTCCTGCTTTGAAAATGGAATCAGGAACTTGGTAGTTTATTTTAAAGTTTTGGTATCGCGTAGTTTTCCTGCCAAATACGCCCTTGCCATTAGCCTTTTCGAATGGAGCAAAGTCGCCCAACGATTTTTCATACGTCAGCATCCATTGTTTTCCATCTACTCGATCATATTCCTGAAACACATCAAACTGCTTGATATAATTGATGTTTGCATTATCGTTAAAGCGAATATTTACCTGTTTAACAGCAAATGTTGAATCGTGGATGAAGAGATTCCCAGTAAAAGTTAGGTCTTGCTTACGTTTTGGGAGGAAGAGTAATTTGTAACAACGCTCGTTTCCAATGTATACGCTATCTACCAAGTAGTATTTGTAATAGCGAAGGAAATTATCGGTTACAGGGCTAACGAAACTTTTATTAAAAATTAGCAGGAAGTTGTCGTAAATATTTACGTTTTGGTACATATCACCCAAAAACTGGGAAACGCTGGCATTTTTGATTCCTGAAATCTGGCTTGCTTTGATGTTTTCTTGTTTACGAACTGGGTCGCTGGTATAAGTAACTTCGGCGAACGTTTCGGTGAATGCTATTGGTAGATATGGTTTTCCATCTTCGGTTGTGTCGGCGTAAGTGAAAACAAAATCGAAGGGTTTGAAAAGCTTCTTTTTGGTGAAGTCTTCTTTGAAGTTGTTAAGGTCGAACTGGATT
>JBIKOC010000210.1:0-4252 GCA_044358335.1 Flavobacteriales bacterium
ATACTTATCTACATTCAATGCATCTAGTGCCGTATGAGTGATTTCTTTGGTTATCGTACCATCACCTTTAACCATGGCAAAATCTCTAACTCTTCTTAATAATGCATTAGCTATTCTCGGCGTTCCTCGACTTCTTCCTGCTATTTCTTTTGCTGCATCTTCTTGAATAGGGATATTTAATATCCCAGATGCTCTTTTAACAATACTGCAAAGCAGCTTGGCATCGTAATAACTCAAACGTGAGTTTATGCCAAAACGAGCTCTTAAAGGAGCTGTTAGGAGCCCTGATCGAGTAGTTGCTCCAATTAGCGTAAAAGGATTTAATGTAATTTGAATGGATCGAGCATTGGGTCCTGTCTCGATCATAATATCAATTTTATAATCCTCCATAGCAGAATAGAGGTATTCTTCAATTACAGGGCTTAAGCGATGTATTTCATCAATAAATAAAACATCATGTGGTTCAAGATTAGTTAACAATCCTGCTAAATCACCTGGTTTATCTAAAACTGGACCTGATGTAACTTTAAATCCTACACCCAATTCATTAGCAATAATATTTGCTAAGGTTGTTTTCCCTAATCCCGGAGGGCCATGAAGTAATACATGATCTAATGCTTCATCCCGCATTCGTGCTGCCTCCACAAATACTTTCAGATTATCAAGAATTTGTGGTTGTCCTGTAAAATCATCAAAACTAGCAGGACGCAGGACTTTCTCAATCTCACGATCTGTTGAAGATAGATGAGTGTATTCAGGATCGAGATTAGGATTCATGAATGCAATTTAGAACGGAAATTGGCTGCAAAAACAAACGTCCCCCCAAATTGGGAGGACGTTTAAATATTTATTTCAAAAGAAGATTAGTGAGCTCCTTCTGCAATCTCTTTTTCAGTTAGAGGTTCTGTTTGACTAACAAAGTCTTCTTCACGATCAGGTTTGCTATAATCATAAGCCCAACGGTGAACTTCAGGAATTTCGCCTGGCCAGTTACCATGAATGTGTTCAACTGGTGTTGTCCATTCAAGAGTGTTTGATCTCCATGGATTTTGAGGAGATTTTTGACCTTTAAAAATGCTGTAGAAGAAATTAAACAAGAAGATAATTTGTCCAACTGCTGCCAAAATAGCAAACCAAGTAACTAATACGTTGATATCTACTAGGTCGTTGAAGATTGGGAATTCAGTATTAGAGTAATAACGACGAGGTACACCAGCTAATCCTAAAAAGTGCATTGGGAAGAAAACTCCGTATGCTCCAACAAATGATATCCAGAAATGGACATAACCTAATTTCTTATTCATCAATTTCCCAAACATTTTAGGGAACCAATGATATACTCCAGCAAACATTCCAAAGATTGTTGCAGAACCCATTACTAAGTGGAAGTGGGCAACTACGAAGTAAGTATCGTGAACGTTAATATCTAGAGCAGAGTCACCTAAAATAATACCTGTTACACCTCCTGTAATGAAGAATGAAACCAATCCAATTGCGAAGAGCATTCCTGGAGTAAATTTCAAATCTCCTTTCCAAAGTGTTGTGATGTAATTGAATGCTTTAACTGCTGATGGAATCGCAACTAGTAAAGTTGTGAATACGAATACGGATCCTAAGAATGGGTTCATTCCAGTCACAAACATATGGTGACCCCATACGATGAAGGAAAGAAATGCAATACCCAAAATAGAAGCAATCATCGCACGATAACCGAAAATTGGTTTACGAGCATTTGTCGCAATAACCTCTGATGTAATTCCTAGAGCTGGAAGAAGTACGATATAAACCTCTGGGTGACCTAAAAACCAAAATAAGTGTTCGTATAGAACCGGACTTCCTCCGTTATATTCTAAAGCTTGCCCACCGATATAAATATCACTTAGGTAAAAACTTGTTCCAAAACTGCGATCAAAGATCAAAAGTAAAGCAGCAGCAAAAAGAACAGGAAAAGATAATACACCAAGTATAGCTGTTACAAGGAAAGCCCAAATCGTTAATGGTAGCCTAGTCATAGACATCCCCTTTGTACGTAAGTTAATGATAGTAACTATGTAGTTTAAGGAGCCTAGAAGCGAAGAAATAATAAACAGAGCCATAGAAACTAACCACAAGGTCATTCCAAGTCCAGAACCTGGCATTGCTTGAGGTAATGCACTTAAAGGTGGATATACTGTCCATCCACCAGATGCAGGACCAGATTCAATAAATAATGAAATCATCATTACCGTTACTGAACTGAAGAAAAACCAGTACGATAACATATTCAAGAATCCTGATGCCATATCACGAGCACCAACTTGAAGAGGAATTAATAAATTCGAAAAAGTACCACTTAGACCTCCTGTCAATACAAAGAATACCATGATAGTTCCATGAATTGTTACAAGAGCTAAATAGAAGTTAGGATCGAGAACACCACCTGGAGCCCATTTACCAAGAATGGGTTCTAATATTGGGAAACTTCTTCCTGGCCATGCTAATTGAAGACGGAATACAATAGACATCAACATGGCTAACACTCCCATAAACACAGCTGTGATTAGGAATTGTTTAGCGATCATTTTGTGATCTTGCGAGAAAATGTATTTTGTAATGAAAGTATCATGATGCTCATGTTCATGGTCATGATCGTGACTTGCATGTGTCGCTGTACCGTGCGCGGCATGTACGTCATTGTGTGTATGTTCCATAGCTGACATTTCGTTCTCCTTTATTCTTGGTTTGATATCGATGAACAGTAAAGCTTAGTGTTTAGTATCTGAAACAGTTACCTGAGCAGTTGGTTCAGAAGTGACAATAATTTTTGAAGTATCGGCAGGTGCCGTAATTTCTGAAGCTGAATTTGCAGCAGGTGCAGGAGCAGCAGAAGCTTGTTTCTGTGTCCAAGTTTGTTGTTCAGAAATCCAAGTATTATATTCTTCTTGGGTTTCTACAATGATGTCCATTTGCATATTGTAATGGGCAGCACCACAAATCTTGTTACATAAAAGAATGTAGTTGAATTTTTTGTTATTCAATTTCTCGCGCATCTCCTTAGTAGTAATCGTTGGAGTGAATTCAAACGATGTTTCCATTCCAGGAACACAGTTCATTTGAGCACGAAAGTGAGGCATGAAGGCACTATGAATCACATCACGTGAGCGAAATTTGAAATTAACTGGTTTGTCTTTTACAATGTGGAACTCGCCTTTAACGATAATATCATCATCGCCGTTTTTATCTGCAACCATCCCTAAGTCATTTCCATCACCAATACTGCGAAAATCAGATTTTCCTAGAGTATTGTCTTTGCCTGCATATCGAGCCGTCCAATCAAATTGTTTCGAATACAATTCAATTACTTGCGCATCTTTAGCTCCAGCATAAATTACATCTCCCCAAACAGTTAAACCGTACGCAATTAAACCCGACAAAACTATAGCTGGGATAATTGTCCAGATCATTTCAAGTTTATTGCTATGAGCAAAGTAAACCGCTTTCCTACCTTTTATACTAACGTTTTTGTATAACTGGTATACTAAGACAATGTGTGTTAATACAAAAACAAATGCGATAACTGCTAAAGTAACATTGAATAAGTTATCGATTTCAGGACCATGCGCTGAAGCTGCTTCTGGAAGAAGTTTGTCTTTGTATTTAATGACTTGCCACAAACAAAATCCCAAAAAAGCAACAAGAAAAAGTACCCAAAGGGTTGCTTGATTCCTGCCTTCCGCTTCTGTGATTACATCATCTTTGCGGCCGCCACGCAGCTCAGCAGAAAGATTGTAGATGTTCATCACCCGCGTTGCCGCGATCACAAACAATACTATTACAGCCAGAACAAGAAGAGTCATATGGTTGATTTTCTGATGAGAAGATTCTAGTTAAATGTGATGGTGGATACTCTCTTGGTAGAATACGTGTGTAGGATTTGAAACTGGTCTGCTTGCTAGTTTCTTTAAAACTACAAAACCAAATAATCCAAGGAATCCTAACATAGTTCCAATTTCTACCCATCCAAAGTGCCAGTTTTCTTTAACTGTTCCTGGCATAATCATTACAAAATTGTCGCTCCAATGGCCGAATAATATAACGATACCTACAAAGAACACTAGTTTATAGTTTCTTTTTGCTCCTCTTTTCATCAATACCAAGAATGGGAAAAAGAAGTTCATGAATAAATTCAAAAGGAAAAGGAACTTATAATTAGCAAAGCGATCCATGTAATATGTAACCTCTTCCGGAATGTTTGAATACCAAATAAGCATGA
>JBIKOC010000211.1:0-4239 GCA_044358335.1 Flavobacteriales bacterium
CCATTAAAGGTGAGTGAAATGCTCCTCCAACTTGAAGTGGTAGAGCTCGTTTGGCACCAGCAGCTTTCATCGCTTCACAAGCCAATTCAATACCTTTCAAACTTCCCGAAATCACTAGCTGTCCTGGACAATTATAATTAGCTGGAACAACAATTTCTCCTATAATTCTTGCACAAACTTCTTCTACTATTGAGTCATCTAATCCAAGGATGGCTGCCATTGTACCCGGGTTTTGTTCGCAAGCAACTTGCATAGCAGAAGCTCGTTTCGAAACTAGTTTTAAGCCATCTGCAAACGTTAGTGTTTTATTAGCTACTAAAGCTGAAAATTCTCCTAATGAATGTCCAGCTACCATATCTGCCATGAATGAATCTCCCATCAATCGTGCAATTGCAACCGAGTGTAGGAAAATTGCAGGTTGGGTTACATCTGTACGTCGCAATTCCTCATCAGTACCACTAAACATTAAGTCGGTTAAACGGAAACCGAGTATTTCATTAGCTTCTTCAAATAAGTCTCTTACAACCGGAAATTGATCATATAAATCTTTTCCCATTCCTGTAAATTGAGCTCCCTGACCCGGAAAAACTAGTGCTTTCATGTTTTTTTATGTGCTTTGTTATGGTTTGTATTTGTTCTTCAGGAAAATAAAATGTTAAACATGCACAAGAATAACCTACTAAGCTTTATGAACTCAATCCTAGTTATTTATAGCATTCTGATTTACATTCATGTTTTTCTTGATTTAAAACCTGAATTTTCATCAAATGAAGCGAGATTTTTCTAAAAAACAATTCAATTTCCAAAGGTTTTAAGGACAATTAAGTGCAATAATACTTATTGAAACCTTTCTAGGATGTTGTTTTTCGAAAAATTGACATTCGCACAATAAAACAATCATTCTTGAATTTATCCTGATGTCATATTGAATGATTCTTATTTCGTTATTTAGCTTCTGTGAATATCCGATTTCTATTCCTTCTCATTTTCCTAGCACAGCTGGATGTTTCTGCCCAAGTTGGTGGTCAAAATATTTACAGTTTTCTCAATTTGCCTAACTCAGCTCGTGTTCAGGCCCTGGGTGGAAGCGTTATCGCACTTCGTGATGATGATGTAAACATGGCCTATCAAAACCCAGGTTTGATCAACTCTTCCATGGCGGGTGTTACGTCTCTTACCTATGTGAAATACTTCGCCGGGATTAATTTCGGAAATGCCGCTTATGCTTTTAATGTGAAAAAAGCTGGGACTTTCGCTCTTAGTATGCAATACATCGATTACGGCAATTTCGAACGAGCTGATGCAACTGGACAATTATCAGGTGAGTTCACAGCTGGTGAATACTGTCTTACCGCTGGTTTTGGAAGGAAAATAGACTCACTATTTACTTTGGGTGTTAACTTGAAAACTATTGTCTCTAACCTAGAAGCATACTCTTCTTTCGGAATGGCGCTCGATTTAGGTGCTTCATACCTCAGTCCAGATAAACTTTTTGAAGCTTCTGTTCTTGTTAAGAATGTGGGTTATCAATTCAATTCCTACGTGGATGGAAATCGCGAAACGCTACCATTCGAGGCACAAATAGGACTTTCTAAGCGTTTATTACACGTTCCATTGCGGTTTAGTTTCGTTGCGCACAATCTCCAGCAACCTGTAATGACCTATGATGATCCGCTCAAACCAACCGAAACGATAGATCCATTAACAGGTGATACAATTATCAATAAGATCGGTGTTGGGAACAAAATTCTCCGTCATGCCATTTTAGGTGCGGAGTTTAATATTACCAAAGGGCTCTCATTTCGACTCGGATACAATTATCAGCGTCGGCAAGAAATGAAGGTAGATAGTCGTTTGGGAACTGTTGGCTTATCTTGGGGACTTGGTGTGAAAATTTATAAGTTTTCGCTTGCGTATGCCCGTTCTGCTTACCATCTTGCCGGCTCACCAAACCAGATAACGCTATCAGCAAAATTATCTGAGTTTTACCGTAAGCATTAATGCCTCCGCGAAAAATTACCATTGCCATCGACGGCTATTCATCCTGTGGAAAATCAACCATAGCTCGTGCACTTGCTGCTCGCTTGCATTACAATTATGTGGATACAGGTGCAATGTATCGTGCAGTAACCTTGTATGCACTTAGGAATGGATTAATCAATGGAAAACAATTGGATGATGAAGGTTTGATAGATGAGCTTGATCAGGTGAATATTCAATTTTTATTTAATCCCGATACACAAGCATCTGAAATTCTGTTGAATGAAGAGAATGTCGAGCAATACATTCGTCAAATGGATGTGAACGATTGGGTTAGTCAAGTAAGTGCTGTAGGAGAAGTTAGACGGAAAATGGTGAAAATCCAGCAAGAACTTGGTAAAGGAAAGGGAATTGCCATGGATGGTCGGGATATTGGCACCACCGTTTTTCCAGATGCTGAACTTAAAATTTTCATGACCGCCGAAACCAATATTCGAACGCAAAGAAGATTGGATGAAATGGATTCTAAAGGTATTTCTGCCAACTTTGAGCAGGTTCGCGATAATTTGCTCCAACGCGATTTAGAAGATATGAGCCGTGCCGAAAGTCCTCTCCGAAAAGCAGACGATGCCATTATTTTGGATAATTCCAATCTTACTCGAGAACAACAACTCGATTTCGTGTTGAGATTAGTAGAGCAACTTACCGTAAAGTCTTGATTTATTGCATTATTTTTTCATCAATTTGCTTAGAGAATCGTCTATCCCGATAATTTCCTAATTTCGCCTTATGAATGTGACCATTGATGCAAATTCTGGATTTTGTTTTGGCGTTGTTTACGCTATACAAATGGCGGAAGACGAGCTAAATGCGACGGGTGAACTATATTGCTTAGGAGATATTGTCCATAACAATAAAGAAGTTGACCGTTTGGAGAAGAAAGGACTTCGCATTATTGATCATGAAGAATTACGTGCTTTACATAATACCAAAGTGCTAATTCGCGCTCACGGAGAACCACCAGAAACATACAAAATAGCTATCGAGAACAACATCGAACTGATTGATGCATCTTGTCCGGTAGTTTTAAAACTTCAGAATAGAATTCGAAATGGCTACGATCATTTAGGTGATGGGCAAATTGTTGTTTACGGCAAAGAAGGTCATGCCGAAGTGAATGGATTAGTAGGACAAACAAAAGGTAAAGCCATAATCGCTAATTCCATAGAGGATTTAGATCAAATTGATTTTAATCGCCCCATTCAATTCTTCTCTCAAACTACTCAGCCAACAGAGGGTTTTAAAGCCATGCGTTCAGAGATAATCAGTCGCATTCAGGCCGCAGGAAAGGACGAAAACCTTTTCTTTGAAGCTAACGACACACTTTGTCGGCAAGTGTCTAACCGAGAACCTCAATTACTTGAATTTGCTAAAGTGCATGATGTAATTGTGTTTGTAAGCGGCAAGAAAAGCTCGAATGGTAAAGTTCTATTTGATGTGTGCAAAACGGTAAACCCAAATACATACTTTGTTTCTGAATGGGAAGATGTTAATCCGAATTGGTTTAAAGCTTCTGATAGTATAGGGATTTGCGGTGCCACTTCAACACCTATGTGGTTAATGGAGCAAATTGCAGATCAGATTCGAGGCATTCATCAATATGACTTTGCCGATTGATAGTGTTAGTTCTTGGTTTATTAATTCCAAAATCTTTCTTTTTTAAAAACGGCGTATTTTATACCTGTTAAGGAGATAACTATACTCCCAATCTGTTGTTTTTACTGATTAAGTATCCTAATTAGATTGATTGAAAATCCATTTGAGAATATTCATTCTCGAAATGGAATCAATCCTAGTATAATTTTTAATCAACCATATTTTCAACTAATTAATTTTTTACCTTTGCAGCCCTTCGAAAATCGAGGGTGATGCATTGAGCATCAGTTCTTTTAACCTTTTTAATTATTGACGTAATGTCAGAAATCAATCAGGACACTCCAGAAACTACTGCACCAGCAGCGGTTGTTGAAACGTCCCAAGCCTCTAAAACTCCAATTGAATCTATTTCTAGTTTAGATTTCGATTGGGATTCGGTAGGTAAAAAATCAAGCAACTACAGCAAATCTGAGCGCGAGCGCATGGAATCGCTGTATGAAAAATCATTAAGTTCAATTACAGAACACGAAGTTGTTGACGGCGTTATCGTTGCAATGACTTCAAAAGATGCAGTTGTTAATATCGGTTACAAATCCGATGGTA
>JBIKOC010000038.1:0-8522 GCA_044358335.1 Flavobacteriales bacterium
CAGATGCTTTGTCAGTAACTTTAATCTTACCTTTTTTCAAAGCTGAGATAAGCGGAGCGTGTTTGTCGAGTATACCAAATGACCCATCAATCCCCGGAAGGGTTAAGGTTGTCACTTCGGCTTCGTACAACTTTTTATCGGGTGATATGATCTCCAGATGCATGTGCGATTGGATTAATTAGCTGATTCAGCCAATAGTTTTTTACCTTTTTCAATCGCTTCCTCAATTGTTCCAACCAAGTTGAATGCAGCTTCTGGATATTCATCCACTTCTCCATCCATAATCATGTTGAAACCTTTGATGGTATCTTCGATTTGTACGAAACGACCTTCCAATCCTGTAAACTGAGTAGCTACGAAGAATGGTTGAGAAAGGAAACGTTGAACACGACGTGCACGACTTACCGTTAATTTATCTTCTTCAGAAAGCTCGTCCATACCTAAGATGGCGATGATATCTTGAAGTTCTTTGTAACGTTGAAGCGTTTCTTTTACACGTTGTGCAGTATCGTAATGTGCATCACCAACTACGTCACGAGAAAGGATACGTGAAGTTGAATCGAGTGGATCCACCGCTGGGTAAATACCTAACTCAGAAATTTTACGGTTCAATACCGTTGTAGCATCTAAGTGGGCAAATGTTGTAGCTGGTGCCGGATCTGTCAAGTCATCCGCAGGTACGTATACCGCTTGAACAGAGGTAATAGATCCACGTTTTGTTGAAGTGATTCGCTCCTGCATCTGACCCATTTCAGTAGCCAAAGTTGGTTGGTAACCTACCGCTGATGGCATACGACCCAAAAGTGCCGATACCTCAGATCCAGCTTGTGTGAAACGGAAGATGTTATCGATGAAGAAAAGGATATCACGTCCACCTGATTGTTCATCACCATCACGGAAATATTCCGCCATAGTTAATCCCGAAAGTGCCACACGAGCACGTGCTCCAGGAGGCTCGTTCATCTGACCGAACACCAAGGTAGCCTTAGACTCTTCTAGTGCTTTCTTGTCCACTTTAGAAAGATCCCATCCGCCTTCTTCCATCGAATGCTTGAACTCTTTACCATAGTTGATAACGTCCGATTCGATGAACTCACGCAATAAGTCATTTCCTTCACGAGTACGCTCACCAACACCCGCAAACACAGATAAACCTCCGTAATTCTTAGCGATGTTGTTAATCAACTCCTGAATCAATACTGTTTTACCTACACCGGCACCTCCGAAAAGACCGATTTTACCGCCTTTTGAATAAGGCTCAATCAAGTCGATTACTTTAATACCTGTGAAGAGAATTTCTTTAGAAGTAGAAAGATCTTCGAAACGTGGTGGCTCACGGTGAATGGAATAACCACCTTTACTGTCGGTAGCCCCAATTCCGTCGATAGCTTCACCTACTACGTTAAATAAACGGCCTTTCACTTGATCGCCAATTGGCATAGTGATAGGCTGTCCTGTTGCTGTTACTACCATTCCGCGGCTTAAACCGTCGGTTGCATCCATGGAGATTGCACGAACTGTGTCCTCACCAATGTGCTGCTGACATTCCATAATCAGCTTTTGACCATCGGCACGAGTAACTTCAAGTGCATCAAGGATATTAGGTAGTTTGTTGCTTTGCGTATCAAAGCTAACATCGATCACCGGACCGATGACCTGTACGATTTTGCCAGTACTTAGGGCCATAAGGAGTTTTTTAATTGAATCAGGTAACCCTGAAATCCGGCGCGAAATTAATCGAAATTTTTGGCGTAAAACAGTATTTTGTAAAAAATGAACAAGAAAAATGAATGATTGGTCAAAACTGCACAGTATCAATTTTTTGTGTTATTAACCTCTTGTTCATTCCCGAAGCCTATTCCGGTTGTATTCTCAACGAATTTCAACTAGGTTTGTCCCAACATAGCATCCGTGCAGGTACATTATTCTCTCGCCTCTTTTCCTAAACTTTCTTTTCCGGTTGTTACAACTGGAACTTTCGATGGTGTTCACTTAGGTCATCAAACTATTTTAAACCGACTTCAGGAGTTAGCCCGGAAATACAACGGACAATCGGTTGTTATCACCTTTGATCCTCATCCGCGTTTGATTCTTCGACCTGCTGATCTTTCGCTACAACTTTTGACCACACTTCACGAAAAGATTGCTCGTTTAGAGGTTTCGGGGATTGATCATTTGCTTGTGATTCCTTTTAATAAGGAGTTTGCTGAATTGAGTTCCCAAGATTTCATCCGCCAAGTAATTGTGGAAGCTGTAAATACTAGGAAGCTGGTTATTGGCCATGATCACCACTTTGGGAAAAACCGGGAAGGTTCATTTGAACATTTGCGGCAGTTTGGTCCTCAATATGGTTTTGAAGTAGAGGAAATTCCAGCGCAAGACATCGATCAAGTTGCTGTTAGTTCAACCAAAATAAGAGAAGCACTTTCGCGAGGAGATATCCATACTGCTAATCGATATTTGGGATATGTTTATCCTTTTAATGGAAGGGTTGTTCGAGGTAAACAACTCGGCCGAACAATTGGATTTCCAACAGCCAATCTCGAACTCGAGGGATTAGGGAAACTTATTCCAGCTAATGGCGTTTATGCTGTGATGGTAAATTCGGGAAGTGGTATTTTTAATGGGATGATGAATATTGGCTTCCGGCCAACCGTTTCGGATGAAAAGATTCGTAGTATTGAAGTTCATCTTCTCGATTTTGATGGCGATTTATACGAACAAAATATGAAAGTGAAACTGATTGCACGAATTCGGGATGAAAAACGTTTCGCTAGTGTGGATGAGCTTCGCGATCAATTAACATTAGATAGGGTGCAAGCCCTGAAGTATCTATCGGTATGAATAAACTGGTTATTCTTATCTTATTTCTTTTCGCATTTACACCTATTGTAAGTGCCCAACCCGATTATACTACCAAAGGAAAAATTTATACGAGTCTCAAAGAAGCCAGTCTACAACCCGATTCAGTTTTTAGGTTGAAGTTGCGACGAAAGAATTACAAAGAAATTCCTCCCGAAATCCTGAATTTTAAAAACCTGCGTGAGCTGGATCTCATTTCCAACAACATTAAGCGTATTTCGAATGATATAGGGAAACTCGAAAAACTTGAAATTCTTAGGTTAGAGCGGAATCAAATTGATGTGGTTGGGAAAGAAATTGGTAATCTACCTAATCTCAAATACCTCGATTTAGGTAAGAACCGAATTCAAGCATTGCCCTATGAAATTGGAAATTTGAGTTCACTTGAGTTTCTTCAAATTTGGGGAAATGAAATAACGCTCATCCCAGAAAGCATTCAAAAGTTGGAGAAACTAAAGTACCTCGACATGCGCGCCATTCTTCTCACCGAATCGGAAAAAGAAGACGTGCTCGAACAACTTCCTAATACAGAAGTGCTTTTATCGCCCGGTTGTAATTGTGGAAAGTAGCGTTTAAGCAGCTTTCAAATGGTTAAGCTTCAACTTGTCGAACTTAGCCTTAGCATATTTGAGTGTTACCGTATACTTCTTAATACTAGGATCAGAAGGTAATTCGAACATCAAATCAGTCATTATACCTTCACAAATAGAGCGTAATCCACGTGCTCCTAATTTGAATTCATTGGCTTTCTCCACAATGAAATCTAATACGTTGTCTTCGAAGTCAACGTCCACATGATCAATGCTAAACAGCTTTTTATACTGTTTGATCAATGCGTTTTTAGGTTCGGTAAGAATACGTTTTAGAGCATCTTTGTCGAGAGGATCTAAATGACTAAGAACTGGTAAACGCCCAATAAGCTCCGGAATTAAACCAAAGCTTTTTAAATCTTGTGGGTTGATGTACTTAAGCAGATTTTCTTTGTCAATTACTTCCGTGTCTTTATTGGTTGCGTATCCAATGGTTTGACTCTGAATACGACGGGCAATTTTCTTATCGATACCATCGAAAGCACCACCACATATAAATAGGATGTTGCGTGTATCGATGGCTACCATTTTTTGTTCCGGATGTTTCCGTCCACCTTGAGGCGGAACATTCACAACAGCGCCTTCCAATAGCTTTAACAATCCTTGTTGAACACCTTCACCAGAAACATCACGTGTGATAGAAGGATTGTCACTCTTACGAGCAATTTTATCTACCTCATCGATGAATACGATTCCTCGCTGAGCTGCTTCTACATTATAATCGGCAGCCTGAAGCAAGCGGGCAAGAATGCTTTCCACATCCTCGCCCACATATCCTGCTTCGGTTAAAACGGTAGCATCAGCAATACAGAATGGAACGTTGAGGATGCGTGAAATAGTCCGCGCTAGCAATGTTTTTCCTGTACCTGTTTCTCCTACCAAAATGATATTCGATTTTTCGATTTCGGTGTCCTCGTCGATCTTGAAATTCTTCTGAGACAAACGTTTATAATGGTTGTACACCGCTACCGAGAGCACTTTTTTCGCTTCATCCTGACCAATAACATATTCGTCGAGATGTAATTTTATTTCAAGGGGCTTAAGGAGATTGAGTTCTTGTTTAACAGTTCCGCCTTTACGCTCTGCTAATTCTTCAGTCACTATCTGATAAGCTTGTGTTACACACACGTCACAGATAAATGCATCCAAACCAGCAATGAGAATAGCGGTTTCTTTTTTACTGCGTCCACAAAACGAACATTTCTCCTTAATCCTTTCCATTCTATTTTACTTTTTACGCGCTAGAATCTCATCAATCATACCGTAAGCTTTAGCTTCTTCGGCAGTCATCCAATAATCGCGATCGCTGTCTTTTTCTACTTTGTCATAGGTTTGTCCAGAATGTCCGGCAATAATGTCGTACAATTCTTTTTTCAACTTCTGAATTTCACGCGCTGTGATTTCGATGTCAGAAGCTTGTCCTTGAGCTCCACCCATAGGTTGGTGAATCATCACACGAGCGTGTTTCAAAGCAGTACGTTTTCCTTCGGCACCAGCACATAAAAGAACTGCTCCCATAGAAGCGGCCATTCCTGTGCAAATTGTTGCTACATCGGGAGCGATAATTTGAACCTCCTGGAGTATTCATATATATCTGAATATCCTTTTTCGCATCCACACTTTCTAAAAACAGCAATTGTGCTTGTACAATGTTGGCTACGTAATCGTTAATTCCCACACCTAGAAAGATGATACGATCCATCATCAAACGCGAAAACACATCCATTTGTGCCACGTTAAGCTGACGCTCTTCGATGATAGTAGGGGAGATGTAATCGGAAGTGATTGATGTATAGCTGTCCAGGGAACTGGATGAAATACCACGATGCTTAACCGCGTATTTTCTGAACTCGTCGTTATGAAACATAGGAGAATTGAATTTGTAAAGGAACAAAAATTTCCGGCGGGTTTTCAGCAATTATGCCAGTGCCGGAATACTGACAATATGTCGATGCTTAGCAGGCATCTAATTTCCGGACAAGTTTCTCAAAGTGTTTGGGCTTCTGAGCAATTAGTTAAGAAAGATTTCAACACAAAACCGGTTAATTGCCTGAAAGATGTATTACCTTTGCGCCCGAAATCGATAAACTCATGGAAAATAACGTAGCTGTGGAAAACTACATTCCTTTTAAAGTAAAAGACATCTCACTAGCTGAGTGGGGTCGTAAAGAAATCCGTTTAGCGGAAGCAGAAATGCCAGGATTGATGGCACTTCGCGAAGAATTTGGAACAACAAAACCACTTCAAGGTGCTCGTGTTGCTGGATGTCTTCACATGACAATTCAAACAGCCGTTTTGATTGAAACGTTGGTTGTTTTAGGAGCTGAAGTTACTTGGTCTTCTTGTAATATTTTCAGTACTCAGGATCATGCTGCTGCCGCAATTGCTGCTGCTGGTATTCCTGTTTATGCTTGGAAAGGCATGACTGCTGAAGAATTCGACTGGTGTATCGAACAAACTCTTTTCTTCGGACCAGATCGCAAACCATTAAACATGATTTTGGATGATGGTGGAGATTTGACCAATTTGGTGTTCGATAAATACCCTGAATTAGCTCAAGGAATCCGTGGTCTATCTGAAGAAACAACCACTGGAGTTCACCGTTTGTATGAGCGTATGAAAAAAGGAACTCTTCTTGTTCCTGCTATTAATATCAACGATTCAGTTACCAAATCTAAATTTGATAACAAATACGGCTGCCGCGAATCATTAGTTGACGCAATTCGTCGTGCTACTGATGTGATGATGGCTGGAAAAGTAGCTGTTGTTGCAGGTTACGGTGATGTTGGAAAAGGTTCTGCTGATTCATTGAAAAACTCAGGTGTACGAGTTATCGTTACTGAGATTGACCCGATCTGTGCACTTCAAGCTGCAATGGAAGGTTACGAAGTGAAGAAAATGGAAACGGCTGTTAAAGAAGCTGATATCGTGGTTACTGCAACAGGTAACATGAATATCGTTACTGAGCGTCATTTCCGTGCTATGAAGGATAAAGCTATCGTTTGTAACATTGGTCACTTCGATACAGAAATTGATATGGCTTGGTTGAACGGCGCATACGGACAAACAAAAGACACCATCAAACCTCAAGTTGACTTATACAACATCGATGGCAAAGAAATTATCGTTCTTGCTGAAGGTCGTTTGGTGAATTTAGGTTGTGCAACTGGTCACCCTTCATTTGTTATGTCAAATTCATTCACTAATCAAGTTCTTGCTCAATTAGAACTTTGGATGAATACTGCTGCTTATGAAAAGAAAGTTTATACACTTCCTAAGCATTTGGATGAAAAAGTAGCTCATCTTCACTTAGCTAAAATCGGTGTTGAATTGGATGTTCTTTCTAATGAGCAAGCCGATTACATTGGTGTGGAAGTTAAAGGTCCTTTCAAACCAGAGTACTATCGTTACTAAGAGAATCACAATCTAGGATTCGATCCCTGTTGCTTTCGAGTGGCAGGGATTTTTTAATTATATATATGTAATGTGGCAGCTCCACTTAATTGTGACTTATACTGTAATAAGGGTTTGAGTGTTGGGCCATTCAGTACACTGCCATCTATCAAGGAAAATTTAGAGTCGCAACAAGCACATGTTAGTATAACATTTGTTGTCGAATCCAAAGAAACTTTACCACATGCATCAGATGTATTGTAGGTGCAATGTCGATCGAAAGCTACATATTCTTCGAATGAACGATGGTAAACAACAATCCCTCGAGAACCTGCATTCACGTATAAATAACCTCCAACGGCATTTAAACTTAGACTATTGGGATCATTCAATAAGATGTACTGATCAACTTTGACATACGGAATTCCTAATTGTTGATTGATATCTTCTTTTTTACAAGAGAAGTTAATCAGCAGTAACATTAAATATAGACAATCCGTTTTTTTCATTCTCAAACTTGTATACAAACGCAAAGATATCCGTATAATTTTGTCTCCATTATTTTGTTTCTCACATGTTGATTTCCCCTCGCATTTTTCGCTATCTGATTGTCTTTACATTCTTGTTTAGCCAATCTTCATTTGAATTAACAGCTCAAGTGAAACCCAAAAGCCGCGAAAAACAGAAAAAAGAACTCAAGGAAAAAAAAGAAATTCAGATCAAAAAACAGCGTAATGCTGAAAAGCGCCTTCGTAAACGTCACGAAGACATACAGGATAAATCCACAAAACGTCGGATGAAGCGCACCAAAAAGAAAAGCGACCGACTCAACCGTAAGAAACGCCGATTTTAAGATTAGTATGTGTTTCTCGCCTGTAATATAGTATTATCAGAGCATTTAGCTTGTTTCAAGACTTCCTGTAATCAACATATCCATACTTTCTGAGCGATAAGTAGGATTTATTGTAATTGCATAGAAAAGGAAGTTAGCCCACTTTTGTATCATCCGATTCTCACTTAGGAAACCGAAGTATAATTCAAACGAATCCACTTCATTTTCTCAAGCGAATTGGAAGAAATAGGAGCTTGATTTTGTATTTGCTTGTCTGTAAGTTGATTGCAAATTATCAATAATGCAATGAGCATGTAGTCAGATTGTTAGAGTCGGTTTTTGTCTGTTCAAGGAGGACGAAAATGAGCTGTGAACAAGAAGCAAATTGGCTGTTTGGTGTTGAAAATCAGTGAATTACATAATTTTTAACATTTTTTAAGCTCGAAGCAATCAATTTCTATCTTAGCAACCTTGAAAAAAAACGTGGATTTTAAATACACTGGAGTATGGTAAGAAAGCTTTACCTGACAATTATCACAGTCCTCTCGTTCTCTGCAGCCGCATTTGCGCAATCAGGTGCTGGATCATTGAAAGGGACTATAAAAGATGCTAAAACCGGGGAACCAATCCCATTTGCCAACGTGGTTGTGGAAGTGGGTGGAATTCAACTTGGAACTGGGCAATCTAATTTCGATGGGGAATATCAGATCAAACCGCTTGATCCAGGTTCCTACGATGTGAAAACTAGTTATGTTGGTTACAAGCCAATAAAAACTACTGGCGTTATCATTTCCGCCGGAAAAATCACTAGCGTAGATGTGAAACTGGAATCATCAGTTGTCGAA
>JBIKOC010000178.1:0-4665 GCA_044358335.1 Flavobacteriales bacterium
TGGCAACTACCAAAACTTTACTCAGGTTCAACAAGGTAAAGGTTTGTTAAACGGTGACCTACCTGATGCAATCTATTCTATGTATAGTGCTCCCGGTTCTACCTATAATGGGAATGCTAAATCTCAATCAGAACAGTTCCGTATCGTAGGTAGTGCATCTGCCGATATCAAAGGTCATGAAATTGGATTCGGTTTCGAATACGAACAACGTTCAGATCGTGGATATTCTATCGCTCCAGTAGGACTTTGGACTATTATGCGTCAGTTAGCTAATCGTCATATTGATCAGCTAGATTTAACTAATCCGATTGCAACGTTTAATTCACAAGGTGTATTTACTGATACGATCAAATACAACCGTTTGGTGAATCTTTCAAACCAGTCTTTCTTTGATAAGAACCTTCGTGAATCGCAAGGACTCGCGGCTAATGGTACTACTTGGATTGACATCGATAACCTTGATCCTTCTAACTATTCATTAAATATGTTTAGTGCTGATGAACTTCTTAACGGAGGAGGTAACTCTCAATTGATCGCCTACAATGGTTATGATGCATACGGTAACATGTTGAAAGGTCGTCGTACATTGGACAACTTCTTCAATGACAAAGACGAGAATGGTAACTACAAACGTGAAATCGGAGCTTTTACTCCAATTTATATGGCTGCATACATTCAAGATAAGTTCGCATTCAAAGATTTGATCTTCAACGTGGGTATCCGTGTTGACCGTTTTGATGCTAACCAAAATGTGGCAAAAGACCTTTTCTCTCTTTACGAAACTCGTAAAGCAGGTGAATTCAATTACAACAACGATTATTCTCGTCCCTCTAATATTGGAGAAGACTACGTTGTTTATGTGCGTGATATCAATAACACAGACTTAAGTAACACGGATAACATTATTGGTTACCGCGATGGTAATCGTTGGTTTAACAAAAGCGGATTAGAGGTAACTGACCCAATTGTGATTGCTCAAGCATCTAATAGTGGACGTGCAACTCCAGCTTTATTGGATCCAACAAAACAAGTGGTTTCTTCTTCAGCTTTTAATGACTATAAACCACAAACGAACTTTTTACCTCGTATCGCTTTTCAGTTTCCAATTTCGGATGTTGCTCAGTTTTTTGCTCACTACGATGTGTTGACTCAACGACCTACTTCTGGAATTCGAATTGATCCATTGGATTATTTGTTCTTAGCTAATACTACTGGTAGTACTATCAACAATCCTGATTTGAAACCACAACGCACAATCGATTACGAAGTAGGTTACAAGCAAGCCTTGAATCAAAGTTCAGCTATCACCATTAGTGCTTTCTATCGCGAATTGAGAAACCTCATACAAGTTATTCCGGTTAATTATGCGTATCCGGTTAACTACACGACGTTTGGTAACATCGACTTTGGAACAGTAAAAGGTCTTTCTGTAGCTTACGATTTGCGTCGTACAGGTAATATCCGTTTGACAGCTAATTACACTCTTCAATTTGCTGATGGTACTGGTTCTAGCTCAACTACAGGTGTTAACTTGATTAACTCTGGACAACCAAACTTACGTACCGCAATTCCGCTAGATTTCGATACGCGTCACCAGATTCAAACTACTGTCGACTTTCGTTATGATGAAGGTAAATTGTACAACGGGCCACGTATGTTCGGGAAAAACATCCTAGAAAACACAGGTTTAAATGTGGTTATGATTGCTAATTCAGGGTCTCCTTATACTCGCTCTTCATTCTTCTTTGCGGAAGCACAAGGAACAGGTACTCCAATCTTGAAAGGATCAGTTAACGGTTCTCGTTTACCATTCCAATCACGTATCAATGTTCGTTTGGATCGTTCTTTCACACTTCAATATGGTAAGAAAAACGGGGATGATGATCGTAAAACTGCTGAGTTACAGATTTACTGCTTAGTTCAAAATATCTTGAATCAGAAAAATATTATTGGTGTTTACCGCGCAACTGGTAACCCTTCTGATGATGGTTATTTGACCGCTGCTACATCACAAAGCCAGATTTCAAATCAGGTTGATTCAATTTCTTTCGCCGATCTGTATACAGTTCGTGCAAATAACCCGAATAATTTTGCCCGTCCGCGTGTTATTCGCATCGGTGCCATCCTTAATTTCTGATACTAAAATCGAGTCATTATGAATACTCGCATTCTTTATACACTTCTCTTCTTAGTAGGACAAACTGCATTTGTTCAGGCACGGAATATTCCAGGCCCCAAATCAGGTGGTATTACTTCAGGTAAGCCGAAAAGCGGCGCTGCTGCTTGCGCTCCAGGTTCAGGAAGAACCGACTTGGATTTGAATAATGTTCGAGCAACCATTTTCACTTCAGGTGATATGTGGTGGGATTTGAACAATAATCCTAAATATGAAATTCCGAAAGGATCTGGAAGGCATTCTATGTTTGCTGGAGCACTTTGGATTGGAGGTTTAGATAATGGTGGAAACTTAAAAGCTGCCGCAATGACTTATCGCTCTGGTGGTAATGACTTCTGGCCTGGCCCCTTAAAATTAGAAGGTGCTTCAACTGATGCTTCTGTGTGTTTAGCTTATGATAAACATTGGAAAATTACTCGTCAAGAAGTGGAAGAGTTCTATTTAGGTGCTCCTTCAACTGAACCAATCACAACTTGGCCAGGTAACGGAATCGATGATGGTGCTTTCCCCGGTTACGCTTCGGAAATTGCTCCATTCGTAGATGGTAACTCTAATGGATATTATGAACCAGATCTTCGCGATGATAATGGTTTCGCTACCGAATATCCTGCATATGATATTACAGGTGATTTAGGTTGTCAAGCTCGTGTTTTTGGAGATGAAACATTATGGTGGGTTTTTAATGATAATGGTAACATTCATGGTGAAACAGGTGGCTTCCCACTTGGTTTGGAGATTCGTGCTCAGGCTTTTGCTTTTGCAACGAACAATGCCTTGAATAACATGACTTTTTACAATTACGAAATCATCAACCGTTCAACTTTTTCAGTTAACCAAACCTATTTTGGAGTATGGACCGACCCCGATATGGGGAACTATGCCGATGACTATGCTGGTTGTGATGTTGGACGTGGGTTAGGATATGTTTACAATGGGGATGAGAACGATGAAACAGTTCGTGGTTATGGAGAAAATCCTCCTGCTGTTGGGGTTGACTTCTTCGAAGGTCCGTTCGCTGATCCTAATAACATTGATGATTCAGGAGATCCTTGTGTTAACGCACGTGCTATAAATGGATTGGGTTATGGAGATAGTATTGTGGATAATGAGCGTATTGGTATGGCTCGTTTCATTTACTATACTTCGACTGGTCCAAGCTATGCGAATGATCCAGATAACGGTCAGAATATTTACAATTACTTACGTGGTATTTGGAAAGACGGTACACCAATGATTTATGGTGGAAATGGATATGGTGCTGGAACTGAGTATAGTTATATGTTTCCTGGTACAACCGACCCACGTGGTTTAGGTTACATGATTACTGGAGCATCTCAAACGTGTGTTCCGGAAGATCAGCCATTAGGTAACTGGTCAATTGACCAATTTGGTGCAGTGCCTCCTTCAGATTTCCGTATTCTTCAATCGGCTGGTCCTTTCACCCTTCCATCTGGTGGTTTCAACAAAATTACTATGGGAGTTGTTTGGGCGCGTGCTTCTTCAGGTGGTCGTTTAGCTTCAGTTGAAGTGATGCGCCGTGTGGATGATGATGCTCAGGCTCTTTTCGACAATTGTTTCTCTATCATTAATGGTCCTGATGCTCCTCAAACAAAAGTTGTCGAGTTGGATAAAGAGCTTGTCTTATTGTTCCAAAATACCAACAACAATAAAGTAGAGTTTTACGAAGATCAAACTAGCATTCCAGGATTTGGAGATGTGAAATACAAATTCCAAGGGTATCAGATTTACCAATTGAAGGATTTGTCGGTAACAGTTCCCGATTTAGGTGATGTAAACCGTGCACGTTTGGTAGCACAAGTAGATGTTAAAGATTCAATTTCAAAAGTGATCAATAGAGATTTTGATTTGGATTTGAATGAGAGTATTCCTGTTTTAAAAGTTTCGGGTGAGAATAAAGGTTTACGAAACAGTTTCAATATCACTACCGACCTTTTTGCAACAGGCGATAATAAATTGGTCAACCATAAGAAGTATTATTACTTGGTACTTTCTTATGCAACTTCAGATAATATAAGCGATGTATCATTTGGACAATCTTATCTTGCTGGTCGTAGAACATATGGTACTGCCTCTATTCAAATCTATACTGGAATTCCACATATAAATGCACCTCAATTTGGTGGAGTAGATGTACAATCGGTATATGGAGAACAACCATCTCTTACCCGTATCGAAGGATGGGGAAATGGTGGTAACGAAGTGGATTTAACGGAAGAATCAATTGCTGAAATTTTAGCAGAACCTTTCTGGGCAAAAAATCCTGTTTACAAGAAAAATGGTGGTCCAGTTAATATTAAAGTTGTTGATCCACTTTCAATTCCTGAAGGGAATTTCGAATTCAAAATTCGTACTGCAGAAACAGGTAAAATTGACACTACACATTGGGTATTACGATATTTAGATGCTGAATCAGGGCAGATGAATGAGTACGTTTCTAAAAACGAGATTGGTAAAGGTGTGGAAGAAGT
>JBIKOC010000212.1:0-4232 GCA_044358335.1 Flavobacteriales bacterium
TAATTTGTAGTTCAATAATCTACAAGTGAAATTCAGATATTGATCCGAAAGATTTACTCTTTTACAGATACATGAATCAAGTATTCTTTGGTTCCACGTATCTTGGCCCCATGAAATATCTCATCGTCGGTCTTGGAAATCCCGGCTCCGAATACGAAAACACTCGACATAATGTCGGTTTTAACGTACTTGATAATCTGGCTAAAATGGAAGGCCTCTCTTTCGATAAAGTAAAGCATGGCTCGATCACTTCCTATAAACATAAAGGAAGAAATCTTATTCTACTGAAACCTGATACCTATATGAACCTTAGCGGAAAAGCTGTTCAATATTGGCTTCAACAGGAAAAAGTACCTTTCGAAAATCTATTAGTGATCACCGATGACCTAGCTCTTCCTTTTGGAACCATTCGATTAAGAGCCAAAGGTTCCGATGGAGGTCACAACGGATTGAAAAATATTCAGCTAGTTACCAATCGTTCTGATTATGCTCGATTACGATTCGGTATTGGTAGCGAATTCAATAAAGGTCATCAAGTCAATTATGTGCTCGCACCATGGAATCAAGAAGAAAATTCTAAAATGACTGAGCGCATGGATAAATGTGCTGATCTTATTCGAAGTTTTGCCTCTGTAGGTGTTGCTCATACTATGACTGCCTTTAATAATAAATGATTTTAACCCGTAAACGCTTGTTTACTTCATTGCTTTCTTTTCTTTTGTAAAAAATGCCCAAGTCAAACCATTTCAACCTATGAAAAAATTAATTTTTCGATTTACCCTCTCTGCCTGTTTATTCGCATCTCTTGCAAATGCGCAAACTCGTACCAATAAAAAAGACTCTGAATACCAGTTTACCATCGTTAAGGAAATTGGAAACACAGAAGTTAAAGATCAAGGAAATACAGGTACCTGCTGGAGTTTCTCTTCACTCTCTTTTCTTGAATCCGAAATAGAACGCATGGGAAAAGGAAAAGTCAACCTTTCCGAAATGTACATTGCCCGCAAAGCCTATGAAATGAAGGCAGATAAGTATGTCCGCATGATGGGTAAAACCAATTTCAGTCAAGGTGGAGCTTTTCATGATGTTATTAATGTGGTTCGCGAATACGGCCTCATGCCCGATGCTGCTTATTCAGGTTTAGCATACGGACAAAAAGAGCATCAACACAGCGAAATGGAAGAAGTCATGACGGGTATGCTCAACACCATGCTCAAATTGAAAGAGGGTAAAATGAATCCAGGTTGGCAAAAAGCGATGAATGGTGTCCTCGATGCATACTTAGGAAGTCTTCCCGAAAAAGCTACAATCGATGGTAAGCAGATTAATCCTAAAGATTATGCATCTTCATTAGGTATAAAAGCCGACGATTACATTGAAATCAGCTCGTTCACTCATCATCCATTCTACAAACCTTTCGTGCTTGAAGTTCCCGACAACTGGGCTTGGAACATGGTATATAATGTTCAATTGGATGAAATGGAACAAATAGTTGATAACGCGCTCAATTCAGGTTACACTGTAGCTTGGGCTTCAGATGTGAGCGAGCCAGGTTTCTCTCATCGTAACGGTTTAGCTATCGTTCCCGATGCAGATTGGTCCGAAGTAACTAAAGAAATGAAAGAAGCGGCATTCAAAAAACCAGTCGCTCAAAAAACTATCACGCAGGAAATGCGTCAAGAAGGCTTCAATAACCTGAGCACTCAAGACGACCACGGAATGCACATTGTCGGAATGGCCAAAGATCAAAACGGAACTAAATACTACATCGTTAAGAATTCTTGGGGCCCAGATAATAACGATTGCGGAGGATATTTCTATTGCTCGGCTTCTTACTTGCGCTTCAAAACAACGTGTGTACTAGTGCACAAAAAATCTATCCCTGCCGAAATTGCTAAGAAATTGAACATCTAATTAAATACATATATATGTATACAACAAAAGCAGCTCGCATTACGGGCTGCTTTTGTTTTTTTAGTTAGTTCTCATTATTGGGCGGTGTCCAGGCTTTCACTCTTAGTCCGGCTCCTTCACAATCCAACCCGCTTCGGGCTATCCGTTCAATCCTTACCGCTTACGTTGTAATAGATAGGTTATAGTCCCGTATACAAATCCAACGAAAAAGAATCAGTACAATCCAAAAACAAATCCTACCCGATAAATAAGCGGTCCACCATAAACGCTGCTCTGGGCCGTTCCATCATCCAATACATTATATAGTATTGAGATTGTAAAAAACGAATTTGTTCCAGCCTGTTGCCTAAA
Organism: Flavobacteriales bacterium; assembly: GCA_044358335.1. Lineage (GTDB taxonomy): Bacteria > Bacteroidota > Bacteroidia > M30B66 > M30B66 > CALQRR01. The sequence goes on from JBIKOC010000212.1 coordinate 2,266, forward strand.
TCCAAGTCCTGCCAACACAGCCGGAGTCCAAGCACGAGCCAATACATAAGGTGAATTAGGATCTTTCTGCACATACCGCTCATTATTGATCGATTCATACTCTCCATGCAAAAACAAACCCGGCAACTGATCCGGTAAAGGACGAATTCGAGTAAAAATCCTTCCACCATAAAAACTGCTTCGGTAATTTACGTTAGCAAACCGATATGAATAAAACATATAGGTCATACCCAAACCTGCCGAAAAGTGTCTGTTTATGTTATATCCAACAAAGGGAGATAAATCAATACTTGTTAGTGACCCAAACTGTAACCCAAAATTTCCCCCAACATATAAGCGACTTTTAAATGTTTCGCCATATTCAGTTTGAGCTTGTATACTTCCCGACAATGCAAAAGTCAGAAGTAGGATGATAGAACGTATCTGTTTCATAAATCGAATAACGTACGAATGTACTAATTCTTACCCCTGCTTTAAGTTTCAATCCTGCCGTTCATTAAAATTGACGAAGTTTGAAATCCTCAAACATTCAATGCGGTTTAACAATCACCAATAATACATTTTCAATTTCATTCTGTATACATATATATGTATACGACTATAATCTCTATCAATGAAGGGAACAGTTATAATCACCGGAGCAGGTAAAGGTATTGGTTTAGCATTAGCTCGTTGGTTTAGCAAACACCAATATCGTGTTATTGGAATCTCTCGATCAACCGATGCACTTCTCGATCTAGCCAATACAATTCCTCTCAAGGCTAATTTAAATCAACTCGATAACCTATTTGAAAGTCTGTTGCCTCTCATTCAAGAGGAAAATTCCGACCGCCGTTATCTTATACATAATGCTGGCTTGTTAATTAATGCTCCTTTCGAAGAGATGACTAGCGATCAAATTCAGGAGATGACACACGTAAATTATACGGCCCCATTAATTCTAACTCAAAAATTACTGCCTTGGTTAAATCATCCTTCTGGTTCGCACATAATATATGTAGGTAGCATGAGTGGTTTCCAAGGAAGTGTTCGTTTCCCAGGTTTAGCTGTATATAGTTCAGGTAAATCTGCCCTCGCCAGTTTGGCCGAAAGCCTCGCATATGAATATCAATCAACCAATATGCGTTTCAACGCACTAGCATTAGGTGCAGTCGACACCCAAATGTTACAGGAATCATTGCCTGGTTTCATTACAAATACAAGTGCAGAGCTAATGGCAGAGTATATAGGAACGTTTGCCATACAAGCTTATCCGTTATTCAATGGGAAGGTAATTCCGGTTGCAGGAATGAACCCTGAAATTTAAATAACTGATAATCAGACATGGTATCTTGTCTAAGCGAATTATTCTTACAAAGTACTTGCATGTGATAAATAAGTACGTACTTTTGCCGCCCCTTAGTTCTTTAAACGTCTACGAAAACAACCTACAACGGTTGAAAAACATACCGAAAATTTCTTTTAAAAAAGATTTGGTAGTTACAAAAACAGTTGTACTTTTGTCGCCCTGTTCTTTGAGCGACGCCTCCAGTAAAAAATGCAATCAAAATATTTTTTAAAAATAATTTGAAAAACATTTGGAGGTTACAAAAAAGGTTGTAGTTTTGCAGCCCGTTACAGAAACAGGTAACACAAACGGAGGAAACAAAGTTTGTACGTTCTTTGAAAATATTGAGAAAGGTAAAGAAATAATAAGTATCGCGTTCAAGCAGCGATGCTTTGACGAGAAGTAAATCTGAGACATACTTCCCGATGAATAATCGGGAAAACAAAAATCAAACTTACAATGGAGAGTTTGATCCTGGCTCAGGATGAACGCTAGCGGCAGGCCTAATACATGCAAGTCGAACGGTAACAGGGTAGCAATACCGCTGACGAGTGGCGCACGGGTGCGTAACGCGTATGCAACTTACCTTAAACTGGGAGATAGCCCCTCGAAAGAGGGATTAATACCCCATAGTAATTAG
>JBIKOC010000213.1:0-4231 GCA_044358335.1 Flavobacteriales bacterium
TCACGTTCAATTTAACCTCGAATACACCGAGATCGATAGCACGTTCAATCCACGTCACATGGTATTACGCTCACAAGTAAACACAACTGTGGGAGGCGTTCGTCAAAGTAGGAGTGTTTTCGAAATTGAACTCAACACAAACCGAATCAACCGTTTTTCCTGTAAAATCGGTTCGAAGAGAATTAAAGCCACTGCTGTGGATGAACTCAGCGAGCTACATCACTCATCTTCATCCGTTAACTAATCAAACCTATGAAACCCATTATCCTTCTTCTAAGCCTCATTCTTATTGGTTTCCAAGCTGCTCAAGCTACCGACGATAAAGAACTCGCTGCATTCAAGACTAGTTACTCGCTCGAAACAAAATCCGAATTCACCAAAGCTATTGCTGTGATGAAAGAAGTGTATCGGGAAGATTCGTATGAAATCAATATTCGATTGGGCTATTTATGCTACGAAGCTGGTCAGTTTACTCAAAGCATGACCTATTACCAAAATGCTATCAGCTTAAAACCTTATTCTATAGAAGCTAAGTTGGGGTATGTGTTACCGGCTTCTGGATTAGGAAACTGGGATCAAGTAATTGTTCAGTATAAAAAGGTATTGGAGATAGATGCCCAAAATTCCTTAGTCAACTTTCGAATGGGGATGATTTACTATAGTCGTAAAGATTACCCAACAGCTCAGAAATATTTTGAACGGGTGATGAATTTATATCCGTTCGATTATGACAGTGTAGTAATGAATGCCTGGAGTTATCTGCAAATGGGCAAATTACGTGAGGCAAAAATCCTATTTACGAAAGCACTTCTGATTCGCCCCGACGATAGTTCAGCATTGGAAGGATTAAGTTTGATTAAATAATCCGGCCACGTATCATCTTACAAATTTGCTATTTTTGAAAACCTAGCAAAACAGGCATGCGGATACTGAAAAAAACAGCACTCATTGTCATTGCCTTTATTGCAATGGTGCTAGTTATTGCACTCTTTCTTCCGAAGACCTATTCGATTAGTCGTTTTATAGAAATCAATAGCTCCGCCGAAGTTGTATTCAATCAGGTGAGCGATTTTAGCACTTGGAAAGAATGGGATCCTTGGAGTCGTTACGACCAACGAGTTAAAATTCAACTCAATGGAATTCCCGGAAAACCCGGACATCAACGTCATTACATTGGAGGTGAAATGGGTGAAGGCACCATGACACTTAGTGCATGTACTCCATATTCACTTCTAATCAATAGTATTGAAGTTACGGCACCAGCTAAATTGAAGTTCGAAGATATCTGGACTTTTGAAGGAACCGAAAACGGTACTAAAGTAACCTGGACAAGCAAAGGCGATTTAGATTATCCATTTGGTCGCTTGTATGGATTGATGATTAATCAACTGTTAGGGAATGAAATGGCTGGTGGCTTAGATTCGTTAAAATCGTTCACCGAATCTTTGCCCGAAGAACCTATTACAAATCCGCACAAACTGCTAATCGAACAAGAGCACATAGAATAAAACTTTTCGAACAATCAGTTCACTTGTTTGAACTTTCAATACATTTGTGGTAATAATTCCACGATGAAAGCAACAGAAAAACGTATCCAAATTCTTCAAGCCGCAAAAGCATGCTTTACCCAATACGGTTACGATAAAACAACGCTGGATGATATTGGCAAACGCTTAGGTCTAAATAAATCTTCGCTCTACTATTACTTTAAAAACAAGGAGGAAATATTCACTGCTGTTGTGGTTCAAGAAACAGATGATATTCTGGTTGAACTTCAGAAGGAAATGTCGGAGCACCAAGAACCGGAGGAGAAGATTCAGCTCTATATGCGGAAACGTTTAGGCTATTACCGTAAAGTTCTCAGCCTTCACCAACTTACAGCCGAAAGCGTTCGACAAATACAACCGGGTTTCCATGCTTTGATTCATGATATCCTTCAACGTGAAATTGCATTTATTTCGAGAGAGTTAATGCTGATGGATCCGCAGTTGAGCGATGCCATGGTGAAGCGTGTTGCTGAACTGATCATTTCTTCGGCTGATGCGATCAAACACGAAGAGGTAATATACAATCGATTAAGCATGAACGACACGCCCGATTATCAGCGCATCGAAAAAGATACGGAGTTACTCATTCGTCTCATTCTTCATGGTGTGCGACAAACGGTGAGAAAACATTATCCCGAAATGGCTGAATAAATTTTAGGTTTAGGTGTAAGGTTGAAATAAAATCTCCGACTAGGCTTAACCATTTCACAAGAAATGTGTTTCATCTTAAATACAAGCCTATGCACCCGTACAAAAAATTTAGATTTTTAATGATTCTTCTCGGAATCAGTTCCGGATTACAAGCCTGTTCTTCTGGAACCAATTCAACAACTGCTACCCAATTTCCTGATATGACTGCCCAACCCGAACAAAAAACCGATACCGCCTATTTAGCTGCCGGATGCTTTTGGTGCATCGAAGCCATCTTTCAACAACTCGATGGAGTTATTTCTGTTAGCTCTGGCTACACAGCCGGACAAGTAAAAAATCCAACCTACAAAGAAGTTTGTACAGGACTAACTGGTCATGCCGAAGCTGCACGTATCATTTACGATCCAGCCAAACTTAGCTTTGATGAACTGCTCGAAGTATTTTGGAAAACACACGATCCAACTACTTTAAATCGACAAGGTGCTGATGTTGGAACTCAATATCGATCTGGGATTTACTTCATCAACGATGTGCAGAAAGCAACTGCTGAGAAATACAAAAAAGAGCTAGATGCTTCGGAAGCTTTTGAGCAACCTATCGTAACCGAAATTGTCCCGTTTGATGGAGTTTTTTATGTAGCCGAAGATTACCATCAGAACTACTACAACCAAAATGGCGAACAAGGTTATTGTCGCATGGTGATTCAACCGAAAGTGGAGAAATTCAAAAAGGTGTTTCCCGATAAACTGAAGAAATAAAAAAAAGCAGGAGCATAAAACTCCTGCTTTTTTTATGCCGTTTGAACAGCGTTTTTCCGACGAATTAACCACAATCCGAAAAAGGTTAGTAAGCCATTGATGAGCAATAACTCGAAACCAATTTGGTATCCATTAAACAACTTTGCCGAATTGGTTGAAATAACAAAACTGAGCAAAGGTGCGAGCAAGCAAACGATTGGAACTAAACGGTCGTAAATGGCTGATCGGTTGTAAATACCAAAAGCAAAAAGTCCGAGCAATGGTCCATAGGTATAGCCAGCTGCAGTGAAAATTCCGCTGATAACTGCATCGTTATTAATGGCTCTAAACAAAAGAATTACAGCTAAAAGCAGAAATGCAAAACCACCATGTATTACATTACGAATCATGACTTTACTTTTCTCGCTGCGTTTTTGGTCAGTGTCGAGATGAAGAATGTCGATATAAAGTGAGGTGGTTAATGTGGTTAGAACCGAATCGGCGCTTGAAAATGTAGCGGCAATAATTCCGAGCAAGAAAACGATAGCGGCAAATGTTCCCAGATGATGCAAGGTTAACAAGGGTAAAAATTCGTCGGTTTTGGTTGGAACGGCAATACCTTTTGCAGCTGCATACATATACATGAGCGCACCGAGCGAAACAAAAATCACGTTCACAATTAACACGATGACACTAAACCAGAGGACATTCTTTTGTGCTTCGGGTAAAGTGCGCACACTCAGATTTTTTTGCATCATGTTTTGATCAAGCCCTGTCATAGCAATGGCGATGAACATTCCACTGAGAAACTGTTTGAAGAAATACAGCTTCGAGGAAGGATCCCAATTAAACACTTTTGCATGGTCGCTTGTAACAATTTGACTTACCGCTTCTCCAAACGACCAATCCATTTGAGAAATGATGGCGCCACAGGTTAATACGACACCGAGCAGAAGAAAAAGTGACTGGAACGTATCGGTCCAGATGAGGGTTTTGATACCGCCTTTAAGCGTGTAGGCCAAAATGAGCACAATGATAATGGTGACCGAAATCCAAAATGGTACACCCAATTGATCAAACAAAAACAGCTGCAGTACGCCTGCCGAAACAAATAATCGGAAAGCTGCACCAATGGTACGAGACAATAGAAAATAAAAGGAGCCTGTTTGTTGAGAAACGGGGCCGAATCGTTCTCTTAGATAAGAGTAAATTGAAGTTAGTTGTAATCGGTAATAAAGCGGCAAGAGCACTTTGGCAATGACAAAGTAGCCCACCATGTAACCGAGAACGATTTGC
>JBIKOC010000214.1:0-4226 GCA_044358335.1 Flavobacteriales bacterium
TCGTCCGCAAATCATGGAAACAACCGAAGCCAAAGCTGCTACTAGCTTTTACGATTTTAATTTAAAAGCCATCGATGGGAAAGAAATCGACTTTAGCACCTTCAAAGGGAAGAAAGTCCTTATCGTAAACACTGCTTCCGAATGTGGTTACACGCCACAATATGCCGGTTTGCAAGAGCTAAATGAGAAGTATGGCGACAAAGTGCGCATCATAGGTTTCCCAGCCAACAATTTCGGCGGACAAGAACCTGGCACCAACACCGAGATTCAAGGCTTTTGTCAAAAGAACTACGGTGTAACTTTCCAGATGATGGAGAAAATTTCAGTAAAAGGATCAGATATGGCACCGTTGTACAAATGGTTAAGCTCCAAAGACCTCAATGGCTGGAACAACGATGCTCCAAACTGGAATTTCTGTAAGTATTTAATCGACGAAAACGGCAAACTTCTAAAGTTTTATACTTCAGCCGTAAAACCGATGAGCGAAGAAATCACTACTGTACTATAAAAGTACCCAAGCAATTTTAAACCGGAACGGCTCGTCTGTATCCGGTTTTTTTTTGTTTTCGATATACGATGTACGATGTACGATGTACGATGTACGATATACGATGTACGATATACGATGTACGATATACGATGTACGATATACGATATACGATGTACGATATACGATGTACGATGTACGATATACGATATACGATATACGATGTACGATGTACGATTTACGATGTACGAGAGAAACTGCTAGGTTGTATTATTCTGTTTCGGGATAGGCATTAGGAAACGAAATGCTTGTCCTACCGCATTTATCGTAATACGTAAATCGTAATACGTTGTACTATTTTTTAATCCGATCTAACACAATCATCTTCTCCTTGGTAAACGTTCCTTCGGTTTGACCTTTTAGGAAGACTTCGAATGTGTAGGGTTTGAAAAGTTCGTTTTTGATTTCAATCAGATAGGTGCGTTCACCTTCTAAGGTGATAAAGTAGTCGCCATTTTCGTCGCTGCTTACGCTTACTACTTTGCCGTTTTCTTTGTCGGTAATGCTGATTTCGGTTTCGATGGTTTGTCCGGCGTCGGAGTCGATTACTTTACCGTTAAGGATTGAAAGTGGTGGTCCTTTGGGAACTTGAATGGGAGCTTTTGAAGAGTCAGTAACTTGAGTTTGAAGAGCTGAAAAATCAATTTCCCAGATATCTAAATCGCCTGTACCACCTTCGCGGTTGGAGCTAAACCAAGCAAGACGTCCATCAGTGCTGAGGGCAAAAAAGCGTTCGTCACCCGTGGTGTTGATCGGATATCCTAAATTTTCGGGAGGTGTACATTTACCGTTTTCGACGGTGGTTTTGAAAATATCGTAACCGCCCAAACTTTTAGTTGAGTTGGAAGCGAAATACAAAGTTTTGCCATCGGGATGCATGAATAAGCCAATTTGGTCGAATTCATCATTCACCACCGAACCTAAATTAATAGCATCGCCCCATTCGGTTTTGCTCTTCTTTTTAGCCATGTAGATATCGCCCATTCCGTAACCACCACGAGGGCGTTCACTTACGAAATACAAAGTTTTAGCATCGGGAGAAATACAGGCAGAACTTTCAAAATAGCTGGTGTTTACATCGCCTTCAACCGGTTTGGCAGCGCTCCATTTTCCTGCACGCGATTTTTTAGAAACAAACAATTCTCCCGAACCACGAAAACCCATGTTGCGATAGACAAAAATCTGACTGCCATCAGGCGTCAAGGTCATGTTTGCATCGTGTGAGTCGGTATTGAGTGAACCAGGAATATTTTCCGCTTCCAACCATTTTCCTGTGATGGAATCTCTAACTGAAATATAAATGTCTTCGTATGATTTGCCGTCTTCTGGATCAGTAAGTTTTCCGGTAGATTCGGGACGACGAGAAGTGAAAATCATCGTTTTTCCATCGGCCGAAACACTTGGATTGTATTCGGGATATTCTGAATTGATTGCTTCTCCAATGTTGCGAATTTGCACATTCATGGGTTTCGACATCATATCAACCGCACGACGGCACTGATCTAACAAGGCGGTAGCTTCTTCGGTATTATCGTTTTTCTTCGGTGATTTTTCAATGAAATGTTGGTATTCTACAATGGCTTTGGACAGCTGTCCAATTTGCTGGTAGGTTTGACCCAAGAAGTAATATTTCTCTGGATCATTCATTGCATCTAAACGAATCGAACGCTCTAAACGCTCTTTCGCATCTTCGTAATTTTTTAGGTGAAAATTGCATTCTCCACTCATGAAATAGAGCTCGGCAGTGGTGCTGTCGGTCTTCTCCATATCACGTAATGAACGCCAAGCAGTGGCATAATCGCCGCCCATCATGGTATTTTTTATCCGTAGTAATTGAAGCTTATTGGCTCCTTTGTCGGCATATAAATTACCTTGTGTTACAGGTAGAATTAGCAGCAATAGCAAGAGATTACGCAGCATTTGAATCTTCATTCCTGAGTGTTTTTTCTTTTCTCTAAAGTAGGAAATCATTGGCTTTCCAATGGAGTAATTGTACTTAGTGCCGATAAAAATGTTTCTAAGCCCGCTCGCTTAGGGGAATCTAGCGTGTAAGAAATTCGTTCGATGAGGTAATTCAATACCGGATAATGTGAAGGATAATTCGCTTCTACCGATTTTGCTGCTAAGTCAATATTCGAAATTCCTAGCTCCAGTGCCGCTTCCACTTTTTGCCACTCTTCATCCGCAATTGGATTAATCGAAGCCCAGCAGGCAAACACAAATGGTTGATGCTTCCAATTCATCCAAGCTTCACTCAAATCATATACATACTTAAATCGATGGGCATGATCAAATACACGGTCGCCAATGAGCACACCGGCACGTTTTCCTCCCAACGTACTAAGAAAATCAGACTTAGCCGAAGTAAAAACGGGGTTGATTTTCCAGTAATCTCGCGCCAACAGCCGACATAAATTCACCGAAGTACGGGATTGAAAATCGAGCACGATTTCTTCTATTTCTTCCAATGGCACATCACTCATCAACACCACCGAATCAACCTTGCCAACCGCGCCAATACAGGTGTTTCCCAAGATTGAATACTGAGGTAAGGCAAGCAAAGTAGCTACAGGAACCAAGCCTACATCCACCATTCCAGTACGTAATTTATCGGCACAAACAGCTGGAATATCCAAACTAATCTGGATTGAATCGGATTCTAATAGGCCGGAACGCTCCAATCCATATAGGAAAGGCGCCGTGTTGAGGTAGGAAACGACAGAGAGTCGAAGCATGGGTGCAATATCGTTGAATTATCACGCAGGTAGATTTTGTGCGTGTTTTTTTGACAAGGCTACAACAATTCGTACGTACTTTAGTTTACTTTGCCAACCATTTCTATCGGCAACTAAATTTCCATGGCTCAACCCGTTTTATTTGAGACACTTCCCTTAGGGCGTCACTTGGCAGTCCTTACTCGACTGTATTATGGTGCGCTCACACTTGAACTTTCCGACCTCGGGATTGATCGCTACTACTCGGTTTTGATGTACATCGATCGTTCCGAACATCCGGTCACGCAACAAATGGTCGGTGAATTTTTACACATGGATAAGACTTCCATGGTTCGGGTGATCGATTTTTTGGTCGAAAAAGGATACGTGAAACGCGTGACCAATCCCAACGACCGTCGCTCCTACATCATCGAACTAACCGAACAAGGCCACGAAATTCTACCCAAGATTATTCAGGCAGTTGCTCAACTGAACGATCAGGTGATGGAAGGATTGTCGGAAGAAGAGCGCTCCCAATTTCATCACACACTCTGTCATATTTCTACACGTCTCAAGAAAATGCCAGCTAAAGACATACAAATTGACTTTCAACCCAACCCGAACAATTTTCCTCAATAAGCTATGAAACGTACCCTAATCCTGATTCTAGGCATAGCCTTGTTAATCCTGATCAAAATCTTCTTCCTCACGAAAAAAGAAGATCCCAGTAAATCGGGACCTCTCGGTAAAGGTCAACCAACACCGGTGAGCGTGTATATTGTTGATTCATCCCGGATCGATAATCAAATCACTTCTGTTGGAACACTCCGTTCCGAAGAAGAAGTGGATCTTCAACCCGAAGTTTCGGGGAAGATTACCAGCATTCATTTTCGTGAAGGAGATCGCGTGAGTAGAGGACAGCTTTTGCTCCAACTCAACAATGCCGATTTACTAGCACAATTGAG
>JBIKOC010000215.1:0-4219 GCA_044358335.1 Flavobacteriales bacterium
TTTTTGGCTGCTTCCTTAATAAACATAGGGGTGTCATAATCTGGTTCTCCTAAACTCAAACTGATTACATCAACACCTTGTGCTTTTAATTCCCTTGTACGACGCGCCATTGCAAGTGTCTCAGATTCGCTGAGTACTTTCAATCTGTTGGATACATGGTTCATTTTAATTTCGATTTTGGCTTGCGAAACTACGGGAATTTTTAGAATCGAAAGGAATCGAGTAATATTGCAGCCCGGTTGCAGCCCACAGAAAATCCGGTTCTCTTCTGCTAATGCGTATTTCAGCATCTATCAGTTCCGTTCATCGTCGTCAGATTTCCTCTACAGTTAAGGAATTGGATCAAGCAGGTGTGGACTTCTATCACCTTGATAGTGTTGAAAATAGGGAAATATTCGCTTTTGCTAAAATGCTAAGGAGTATCTCCCAAACACCCATGGATCTTCATTTAATTACGTCTGATCCTGTTAAATATTGGGATGAAATTCGTGAATCAGGTATAGTTTCTACCGTTATTCAATTGGAATCACTTCACTCTTCTCTGTTTATTCCTCAAGATTTAAGAGGGAAGGTAGGTTTAGCCATTCTTGCTACTAGTTCCCCTGAACTATTTAGACCTTACGAAAAAATTGCCTCTTGTTTACTTATCATGACTACAACCCCGGGTTATAGTGGTGGAAAGTTCCAACAAGAACAATTTGCTAATATTCTGCGATTTAGATTGGCTTATCCTAGAGTTCCTCTTATTGTTGATGGAGGTGTTACAGGAGAGATTGCTGCAATTCTGAACTTAATGGGGATACCTCAAGTTGTATCTGGTTCCTACCTTTTTTCAGGTTCTTCGGTTTTTGAAACAGTCAATAAACTAAAATCCGAACTTGCTGCTAATCGCTCAATAGCTGATTTTTTCCTCCCCGAACCCGAATTGTTGAAGACGATAGACCTCAGACTTCCTGAGCAAATTCAGTTTATCAATCATGTGGGTGATACTTCTTCGAGATTAATACCTGATCATTGGCTTAACTCAATTGGCGCTAAAACAGTTGCCATGAATGTTGGGCCTGTTCAAACAATTTGGGTTGACGACCGTCTTGCAGTGGAGACACTTTCCAGTATACTTTCTTCACTTCCAAATTCCCCTCAACTATTGATTGCCGTTAACCAATTTGACGAAGTTTCAGGCTTTGTTTGTCTTTCCACTTATTAATCTTTTATATGATTCTTCATCTTAAAAGCTCCCTTTCCTCTGACAAAATATCAGAGCTAGCACTTAATAATCAGGCTGTTTATTATACCAATGAAAGTCATTTGATTTTTGTTCTTCCTGCATCAGTTAAAACTGTTCCAGAAGAATTAAAAACATATACTGAAGAATCTTGGGTGACAGATTCTGACATTCAATTAGCCTCTCGTTCTTATCGAACAGATGTTAGAGAAGTAACGTGGGGGAAAACTACAATTGGAGGTTCTTCAAATTCTACTGTGATGATTGCTGGACCATGTTCAGTTGAATCGGAAGAACAATTAGAACTAACTGCATCATTACTTTCTAGCTGCAATATTGTGAATATGCGTGCTGGTGCATTTAAACCTAGAACTTCTCCATATTCTTTTCAGGGAATGGGAATAGATGGGTTGAAATTACTTGCTAAAATGCGTGAGAAGTATGGTTTCTCAATTGTAACCGAAGTTCGGGACGCAACTAACGTGGAAGCAATCATAGAATATGCCGATGTCATTCAGATTGGTGCTAAATCTATGTATGACCACGGTGTTTTGCGTAGATGCGGAAAAGCCAATAAACCCGTTTTATTGAAACGTGGGTTTGGGTCTACTCTACAAGAATTTGTTCAGTGTGCTGAATTCATCCTTTCTGGAGGAAATGAACAAGTAATGTTATGTGAACGTGGCATTCGAACATTTGAAACAAAAACTAGATTCACACTAGATCTTTGTGGTGTTTCTTATCTCAAACAATATACTAATTTACCTGTAATTTTAGACCCTAGTCATGCAATGGGTTATGCCTATGGTGTAGCTGACCTTTCTCGAGCTTGTGTAGCAATGGGGATCGACGGCTTACTTGTAGAGACTCACCCTAATCCTAAAGTCGCTAAATCGGATGCCTCACAACAATTAAATCATGAAGAATTTCGCGATCTAATGAAGACACTAACTCCTGTTGCTCAGGCAGTAGGTAGAAAAATGATATAATTATGTTTCTACGAAAAAATATTGAGTTTTTCCTAAATAAGCAGTCCACTTACCAGTTAAAGGAAGTATTATGTATTCAATTACAGACATACTTAGATACTGGATTATCTTTAATCAATCCCCAGATACTACTTGAATTAGCAGCTAGTACTTCCTATTTGATTGATTCATTATTCTTGGATGATATAGAATTGAAATCTGAAATCTCATCCAATATTAAAATGATCGTTTTTGATGTGGATGGAGTCATGACAGATGCCGGTATGTATTACACGGAGTCGGGTGATGAAATGAAGAAATTCAATGCAAAAGATGGATTGGCTATTCGAGATCTCGCTAAATCAGGAATGCTTACTGGAATAATAAGTCATGGTATTAATGTGAACCTTATTAAGCGTCGAGCCGATTTGCTGGGTATTCAACATGTATACGCAGGTAATCGTCCAAAGACTGATGTTCTTGCAGAATGGTGTCAACAACTGGGAATTAATTTTGAAAATGTTGCGTTTATAGGGGATGATATTAATGATCTTCCGATAATTCGAATAGTTGGATTTTCTGCTTGCCCTTCTGATGCTGTAAACTTGGTAAAAGCAGAAGTAAATATGGTTTTAAGGAATAGGGGAGGGGAAGGAGTTATTCGAGAATGGATTGATACGTGCTTTACATATTAGTTCATGAATTCAAAAATGATAAAATCATCAAAGTAGACTTATGCAGTTGGAAAATGACTTGATATTACGTGCGGCTCGAGGAGAGAAAACAGAACGTACTCCTGTTTGGCTAATGCGTCAGGCTGGACGAATATTACCTGAATATCGTGCTGTTCGATCAAAATTGAGCGGGTTTATTGAATTAGTCGAAAATCCGGAATTAGCTGCTGAAGTTACAATTCAACCGGTTGATATTTTTGGAGTGGATGCAGCAATTATTTTCTCCGATATCCTTGTTGTTCCTCAGGCTATGGGATGTCCATATCAAATGATTGAACAAAAGGGACCTTGGTTTGAAACTACTATTCGTAAGCATTCAGATTTAAGCTCATTACATATTGCTGATCCTGAGCAAGATTTAGGCTATGTGCTTGAAGCCATTCGAATTACTAAAAAAGAACTAAATGGTAGAGTTCCCTTAATTGGTTTCGCAGGTGCTCCTTGGACCATTTTCGCCTATATGACAGAAGGTTCCGGTTCTAAAACATTTTCTATTGCTCGGAAAATTCTATACACAGATCCAAAATTTGCGCACCAACTTTTAGATATGATAACGGAAAGTACGATCCATTATCTGAAAGCTCAAATTCAGGCAGGTGCTGATATGGTTCAACTTTTCGATTCTTGGGCAGGAATTTTATCACCAGAACAGTATGAAGAATTCTCAATGAGGTACATCAAGAGAATTTGTGACTCGATTCAAGATGTGCCTTTAACTGTATTCGCTAAAGGTGCATTTTTCGCCCGAAAACAATTAGGTTTATTGGCTTGTAATACAATAGGTTTAGATTGGAATATGGATATAGTCGAATCAAGAGAATTGATTGGAAAATCCAAAACACTTCAAGGTAATATGGACCCTTGTTTGCTTTATTCTGACTTTGATAATATTAAAAAAGCTACTGAAGAAATGCTGATTAAATTTGGACCTGATAGGCATATTGCAAACCTTGGTCATGGTTTGTATCCAGATACCTCACCTGAAGCTGTTAAAGTTTTTATTGATACTGTAAAGAATTTCAAACATTCTTAAATTGCTTATAATTAACACTTAAAAGTATATACTTTGGTCAATTCTAATTCCGATAGCTTAGTTATTATTCCTACTTACAACGAAATTGAAAACGTTGAACGTATGGTTAGAAAAGTAATGTCGCTTGAAAAAGGTTTTCATTTATTAATAATTGATGATGGATCACCAGATGGTACAGCATCTTGTGTTAAAAAATTAATGAGTGAATTTCCTAGTCGGTTACATATTGAAGAAAGAGCTGGGAAACTTGGTCTAGGAA
>JBIKOC010000216.1:0-4203 GCA_044358335.1 Flavobacteriales bacterium
AGGTCTCCCCTACATCTCCCTCCTAACCGACCCTACAACTGGTGGTGTAACAGCTTCTTATGCTATGTTGGGAGATTTGAATATTGCTGAACCGGGCTCTCTGATTGGATTTGCTGGTCCGCGCGTTGTGAAAGAAACGATCGGCAAGGATTTACCAGAAGGATTTCAAACAGCGGAGTTCGTTTTGGAGCATGGTTTTCTTGATTTGATTATAGAACGACGCGATTTAAAGATGAAAATTGCTCAGATTGTGCGACTACTCATGAAGCAAAACTGCACTCCTGTGGTTAAAAACGCACTTAACTAAGTTTCAAAACGCCCGTGGAAAGTCAAATTCAGACTTATTCACATATAGATTGTTAATTTTTTAGGAGTAGTTTATTCAGGCACAGATTTTTTACTTAGCTTTGCGCTCCTGTAAAAGAAGACACATAAAAATGGCATTGACGTCAGAATTAAAAAAAGAAATCTTCACCAAATTTGGTGGATCGGAGACCAACACAGGCTCTACACAAGCGCAGATTGCGATGTTTACTCAACGCATTTCTGATCTTACTGAACATTTGAAAGTCAACAAGAAAGACTTTGGAACACAACGTTCACTCATTCGTCTTGTAGGTAAACGCCGCAGTATGCTGGATTACCTTAAAGCACGCGACATCGAAAAGTACCGGGCGATTCTTAAAGAATTGAATATCCGGAAATAAGTTTCTGAAAAAGGCAATTCACGGATTGCCTTTTTCCTTTTTTACACTACACATAATAGCCTCTATATGAATATTGGAGTGCGCAAGACATTTGTTATGCCCGATGGTAAGGAAATTACCATTGAGACAGGCAAACTTGCCAAACAAGCCCACGGCTCTGTCGTGATTACCATGGGTGGCACCATGTTGTTGGCAGCTGTTGTCAGCAATGAAGACGCTAAAGAAGGCGTTGATTTTCTTCCATTAACTGTTGAGTACCAAGAGAAATATGGTTCAACAGGTCGTTTCCCAGGTGGTTTCTTTAAGCGAGAAGCTCGTCCATCGGAAAACGAAATTTTGATTTGTCGTTTGGTAGACCGGGCTTTACGTCCGCTTTTTCCCGAAGATTATCATTCCGATACTACAATTACCATCAATCTGATTTCTTCGGATCGTACTCAATTACCTGATTCACTTGCTTGTTTGGCAGCTTCGGCAGCTTTAGCAGTGAGTAACATTCCATTTAACGGACCTGTTTCCGAAGTGCGTGTTGCTCGTATTGAAGGTAAATTGATCATTAACCCAACTATTGATGAGCTGAAAAATGCTGATTTGGATATTATAGTTGCCGCATCAGCCGACAGCATTGTGATGGTTGAGGGTGAAATGAAAGAAGTTCAGGAGAATGATATGTTGGAAGCAATTAAGCTTGCACATGAAGCCATCAAAGTTCAAATCAATGCGATTACTGAATTGGCGGCTCAAATTCCAGCTTCTCAGCCTAAACGTGTGTACTCTCACGAAACGCACAATGAAGAAGTTCGTGCTGCTGTTCATTCATTTTGCTTCGAGAAATGTGCTGCAATTGCACGTTCAGGGAATGATGATAAACACGCTCGCTCTGCTGCTTTCAAAGCAGTTAAAGAAGAGTTTGTAGCTTCCCTTTCGGAAGAAGAATTAGCTACTGCTAAACCATTTATTGGTGTTTACTTTCACGATGTAGAGAAAAAAGCGGTTCGTCAAGTAATCCTAAATGAAGGAAAACGTTTGGATGGCCGTAATACAACTACGATTCGTCCAATTTGGGGCGAGGTTGATTACCTTCCTTTTGCTCACGGTTCTGCTATCTTCACACGTGGAGAAACTCAGTCGTTAACGACCGTTACACTGGGAACCAAAATGGATGAGCAAACTATTGATGGTGCTATTTTGGAAGGAAAATCTAATTTCCTATTACATTATAACTTCCCATCTTTCTCTACAGGCGAATCTCGTCCGAATCGCGGTACTAGTCGTCGTGAGGTTGGACACGGTAATCTTGCCCTCCGTGCATTGAAGCCAATGATTCCTCAAGGAGTTGAGAATCCTTACACGATCCGAATTGTTTCAGACATATTGGAATCAAATGGTTCATCTTCAATGGCAACAGTTTGTGCTGGAACATTAGCATTAATGGATGCCGGAGTGAAAATCGCTAAACCAGTTTCTGGTATTGCTATGGGATTGATTACTGATGATGGTAGCAAATACGCAGTATTGAGCGATATCTTAGGTGATGAAGATCACTTGGGAGATATGGACTTCAAAGTAACCGGAACTCGCGATGGTATCACTGCTTGTCAGATGGATATTAAAGTTCAAGGTTTGAGTTACGAAATCATGCTCAATGCATTGAATCAAGCGAAAGAAGGACGTCTTCACATTTTGGGCGAAATGAACAAAGTTCTCACAGCTCCTCGTGAAGATTACAAACCACACGCTCCTCGTATTGTTGAAATCCGCATTCCTAAAGAATTCATTGGTGCTGTAATCGGACCAGGTGGAAAAATAATTCAGGAAATGCAGAAGGATACTCAAACGGTTATCGTGATTGAAGAAGTAAACGAGCAAGGTGTTGTTCAAATTTCTTCTGCTAACAAAGCGAACATCGATAAAGCATTGGCTCGTATCCGTGCAATTACTGCTACACCAGAAGTTGGTGAAGTATATTCAGGTAAAGTGAAAACGATTATGCCATTTGGTGCATTCGTAGAAATTATGCCTGGTAAAGACGGATTACTTCATATTTCTGAAGTGGAACATCGTCGCCTAGAAAACCTAGATGGTATTCTTAAAGAAGGTGATATAGTAGATGTTAAATTGATTGAAGTAGATAAGAAAACAGGTAAATTGAAATTAAGCCGTAAGGTTTTATTGCCAAAGCC
Organism: Flavobacteriales bacterium; assembly: GCA_044358335.1. GTDB lineage: Bacteria > Bacteroidota > Bacteroidia > M30B66 > M30B66 > CALQRR01. The sequence continues at coordinate 2,891 of JBIKOC010000216.1, forward strand.
TGAAGCAGCAGCAAACTAATTTTCAAATTGCAATTTTGAAAGCCGGTTGATTCGTCAGCCGGCTTTTTTTGTGAATGAATGTTTGGTTTCGCGTGAGCGGTTGAGCCGGATAGCCCGCCTTGTGAGCCGAAGCCAGAGCTAAGGCTCACAAAAGGACTTAGAGGCGAAGACGCGACCTTTATGTGTAATAGCAAGTGCATTGGCGAAAAGGGCACGCCCTACCCTACTTATTAACTATTGAATAGAAAACGCGCTACAATTGATATTTGCAGCGCGTTTTCACTAAGAACTTTTGAGTTTTACTTTCGAATCTTTTCAGCTAATTTTAATTCCCAATTCTGTTGAGTGTTCCAAGTATTTAATTGGGAATCGATCATGGTTTTCCATTCGGGATTTAGTTTATACGCCCAATTGAGGTAACCCACACCAGCACTACTCATTCGGTTGTTTGCGCTACGAGCTGCTTCCAATGCATGCTTGAGAAAATCTTCATTGAAAATACTCAGCTCTTTAGCCAGAGAAAAAGCTCCTCTTCTTGTGTTAAACTCAAAGGAAACAGAAGCTAAGTCGGCTAATTCGGTAATTGCAGCTTTGTTCTCGTTTTTGATCGACCATTTTAACCAAGTAATACGCACGTTATGCGCATTGTTGCCCATTTCTGTTTTCGTTTTTTCTAGATATGTTGGACGGTCGGCTGGAAAACTCAAGCAAAGTTTGTTCAGCACTTCTTCTTGAAGTTGGTAGCTAGGTTCATTGAGTAAACCTTCGTAAGACTTTTTAAACTCTTTAGTGATAGTATCAAATGATGCTACACCTGCTTTACGAATAAACACATCCGAATCAGTAAACGTGCTTGTGAGTAACTGACGTGATTTTTTGTTTTTATCTTTTGCCAATTGGTCTATAACTGATTCACGAACAGCATGAAACGTTTCTTTTTTATAGACTTGAATAAGTACATCGCGTTTTTGATCAAGTGGTAAATCGCTCATGGCAAGAACTGCATCTAAACGATCAAGCATGAAAGTAGCTGAAAGTGCTTGCTGTTTTAATTGCTCGAAGGGTTTGTCGAAAAGAACGGCTTTAATTACTTGATTACCCGGATCGAATAATGTGAACGACACTGTTTTTCCAGCAGGATAATCAAGTTTTACAGTACTTGATTTTTCTGAAATCCATACCGTTTTACTCGTCTTGCTACCATCCATAAAATGTACTTCAAATACAATTGGCATTTTGAATAAGCCAACATACGGAAGGTTTTCCTGGAGCTGATTGACAGTAAATTGGGTGGATTCTTTTGTGCTTTCTGC
>JBIKOC010000217.1:0-4191 GCA_044358335.1 Flavobacteriales bacterium
TGTAACAGGTGACGTGTTATCGATGTTTCCGAAAGAATCCGATATGCTGTTATTGGGTTTAGGAGGTGGTGTTTTAGCGCAGAATGCGATAAGTAGAGGAATGCATGTTGACGCTATTGAACTGGATGAACGAATAATAGAAGTATCGAGGAAATTTTTTGGTTTAAGTGATGAAGTTCAAGTGATACAAGATGATGCTCGGCATTATATTAATAGAACTGATAAACAATACGACCTAATAATTTTTGACTTGTTTAGAGGAGAAGAAACTCCGGCGCATGTTTTCACCGCCGAAAGCATAAGTAAAACAAGAGAACTATTAAAACCTGGAGGATTGGTTTTGATAAATTCGAATGGATATTATCGTCATGAAATTGGCAAAGGAAATCGGTCATTATATAAGACGATTCGTGCCATGGGCATGTTTACAGAACTATATAATACTGATAGTTTAGAGGAAAAAAGTAATATGATTTATTTATTCTCTAATTCGATGGATGCATTTGAAGATCGGGTTCCTGATTATATTCGAGATAAATTTATTCCTGCTGATAGTATTGATGTAAAAGATGCTATTATTTTAACAGATAGAAGACCTGTTTTAGATTACTTAAATGAGGATGCTACTAAGGTTTGGAGAATGGGATATTTAAACTATATGAGTAGTTTTTATAAAAATTACCACATTCCGTTATTTAACTAATACCAGTATATTCCAGAGATTTATGGAGCACTATTATTTGCCAGATTCTGTTATATAAAAATAATTTACCCGCTTTGAATTCCTTTAGGTATTCATCTAATACATCAAAATTAATTAGACCATATTTCTCACACATTTCCTTGCTAGTATAACGATCAATTAAATAGTTTAATTCTCGCGAAAGCCATCTGTCGAGCGGAATACTAAATCCCCATTTAGGCCTATCAAATAAAGATTTAGGAACATAATCATATAATACTTCCTTCAACAAATATTTAGCAGTTCCATTTTTTAATTTGAGAGAAGAATCAAGATTGAGGGCAAATTCAACGATTCGATAATCGATAAGGGGTACACGTGTTTCCAAAGAGAATTGCATTGTCGCACGATCTACTTTTGTTAAGAGATCATCTTTGAGGTAATAACGCATATCGAAAAATGCTTGTTCCTCGGCTGGATGAAGTTTTCGAAAAATAGAATCTAATCGTTCTTCCACACAGGTTATTCCCGAAGGCATGACAAGAATTCGCTGAATTTCTTGTTCAGAGAAAAAATATTGCTCTTGAGAAAAAATATGACTAAGGGGACGTTCTGCTTTCTCGAAATGATATGCTGCACGCTGATATCGTTGGTTTTTTGCTGAAGAAAGTAAAGAATGAATGGGGGATCTAAACATTTTAGCTAATGGATTTGCCATCCGATTCGCCCAAGTATAAGAACCATATCCTAAGAAAAGTTCATCACCACCATCGCCAGAAAGTGTCATGGTTACATGCTGGCGAGCAAGTTTTGAAACCAACATGGTAGGAATTCCAGACGAATCAGCAAATGGTTCATCATAGGCATCCACAAATTGGTCAATCATTTCAATAGCATCTTGCTCAGTGACGGTAAATTCGTGGTGACGAGTACCTAAATGGCGTGCTACATCATGAGCATATTGCGCTTCATTGTGCTTACTTTCTAGAAATCCAATTGAGAATGTATTGATTGGTTTATCTGAATTGTATTGGGCGACTGCGGTAACTAAACTCGAATCAATTCCACCACTTAAGAAAGTTCCAAATGGCACATCACTAATCATACGATAGCGAACAGCACTATTGACAAGTTGTTTGAGTTGTTCTTTAGCCCTGACTTCGTCTTTCTCTGTTTCGGGTAATATCTTATCAGCCATTTCCCAGTAGGCTTTCAATTCCATACCAGCAGAAGAAATAATAGCATAATTTCCTGCTGGAAACTTACTAACTTCTTTACATAAGCTAAGCGGTTCTGGAACATATCCTAAATGAAGATATTCTTCCACAGCTTGTCGGTTTAGACTAAGCTTGATATCGGGACGTAAGGCTAATAAACCTTTTAATTCGGAAGAAAAAATAAAAGTTTGCTCATCCCGGTAATAGAATATTGGTTTTATTCCCATCCGGTCGCGACAAACAAAAAGCTTCTCTTCGAGCGTATCAAAGATAGCTACAGCAAACATTCCATTCATTCGCTGAATAAAGGAAGTTCCCCATTTAATAAACGCTTCAAGAATAACTTCTGTGTCGGAAGTTGTTCGCCAATTTACCTCAAGTTCAGCAGCAATTTCCTTAAAATTATACACTTCTCCGTTGTAAGCAATCACATATCGCCCGTCGGTTGAGTAGAACGGTTGGTTAGCTGCTTCAGAAAGATCGAGAATGCTTAATCGTCGGTGCCCTAGGCCACAGCGAGGATGGTCAAAATGACCTGATGCATCAGGACCACGATGCTTCTGAATAGAAGTCATTCGATTGATGTGCCCAGTATTTAACTGAGAAGAAGTCTGAAAGTACCCCGCTATTCCGCACATACTATGCTTTTACATTATCAGAATTACGTTTTTTGAGGTCCCAAAGTAAAAGGGCAATAACCAATAGGATTAAGAACCCAGAGCTAGCCATCCCAATTTTCTCTGTTATAAAATAAGTATCCGGTTCAAAACGGAATTCAAGAGCATGTTTACCTGCCGGAATTTTCATTCCTCTTAAAATGTAGTTTGCCCTCAAATGAGGAACTAGTTGTCCATCTAAATATGCATTCCAGCCTTTTGCGTAGTAGATTTCTGAAAAAACAGCTAATTGATTAGGCTGATAGCTTTCGAGACGAATACTTGACAAAGAATCAATTTTAGGATTGAAATTACTCAGCTGGTCTGCAAATCGTTTATCAATAATAGCTGTAGTTGCTGGATTAAATGAACTATCGATAGCACTTAATTCAGCATCAGCCGACTCCACTTGTTTAAAGTTGGAAACAAACCAAGCATTACCTAAAGCACTTTTATTGACTAAAGGAGGAGCTTGATCGTTGTAAATGATGTAACGAGTGTTGAGCATATTAAGAGCATACAATTGGCTCATTGCTGCAGTCAAACTCGAATCGGTTGGACGGTTACTAAATACTCTTCTTAATGACTCAATGTTAGCACTAATGTGATTTTCGATGAATTCTTGATAGCGTTCTAATTTCACAGCACTGTAACCACCAATCGATTTATGGAAAAAAGAAGTCCCTGCATCATTAAAAGTATTAGCTGCGAGATTTAAAACACGATAGTCGGTATTGGCTAACAATCCACGGAAACGATATTTAGCTTCATCAGCACCAACACCTAGTTTTTTGGCACGTTTAATTCCTTCAGAGGCAAAAGTTGCCACTTTCGGCTGAAGAGAAGGTTCTCGTTGCATCTCCATGGCAAAGACGGCTTCATCGGCTTGAGAAGGGCTAAATGGAACGGCAGATTTTGCGTTGGTTACAAAGTCTTTTTTATTGACATAACGTTTATCAACCGACCAAATATCTGCCACCGAAATAAATAGAAAAACGATAGCAAGAATGAGTGAATTAAACTTCATTCTACCATATAAGAAGAGGATTCCAGCACCTAGCGTAATGATTAAAAAAGCACGAATAGCATCCGCTTTAAAAATCTCCACACGAACTGATTCTAAACTAGAAATTAAACCATCCATCCAAGAATTCGCAGTATTGGGGTCCATACCTTGTTGCTGCGCCATATTCATTAATTGATCGCGATATGCAGGATTGAGGTAGTCGAAACTGAAAAAGAAATCGGGCATGAGATAAAAAATCAAACTCAAACCGCCAGTTAATCCAAAGGCAGTAAAGAATCCAATCTTTTTTTCTTTTATGATTTCTGGATTAGAAATGATTTCAGAAAGACCAAGAACAGCAATTAATGGGATGAGGAAATCGGAGATGATCAAGGTCATTTTTACCGCTCGGAACTTATTGTACCCGGGAAAATGTTCAAGCATCCAGAGTGAGAAACCTTCGAAATTACTTCCCCAAGCCAACATAAAAGCCAGAATAATGGATGCGAGAAATGCCCATTTAATCCGAGATTTAACGAAGAAGAATCCTAAAACTGCAAGGAAACAAATCAATGCACCAGCATAGAAAGGTCCTGTAGTAGAAGTAGAAGACCAATATTGAGGTAAATT
>JBIKOC010000218.1:0-4164 GCA_044358335.1 Flavobacteriales bacterium
ATTGGTCCGTTCGGCAAGAAATTCTGTATGTCCGGGGAAATTAAAATCTGGACCTTGAACGGTACTTTTATTAAATGGAGCAGTAACTAAAACATCAATTAAACCAGCCTGTAAATCATCCATCGCACGTTGTAATGACTTAACCGCCCAAGCACCAGCAGCTGGAGTTGCTTTCCCAATATCAAGTCCTACATCAATATCTGTTAGGTTGATAAAATTGCAATGATGTTTAGCCGCTTTAGTTGCATCGTGAATTCCGAAAAAATTAAATTCATTTTTCTCTAATAATTTCCGGTGTTGTGTGGCTGCCTTGTGAACACCATAAACAATAGGTGTACAAAGCTCGAGCATACCATGATCCATAAAGGTTTTCATGATTATCTCATAACCAATACCATTAAAATCGCCTTGTGTAATTCCTACCCGTACAAGGTGCTCCGCTCCGTCGCTCATGCTTTTGCTTTGTTCGCTATGAAATCAAATAACAATCGAACTCCAGATCCTGTCCCACCTTTTCCTCGATAAGAATCGGGCGACTCCACGAATGCTGGTCCGGCGATATCTATGTGTACCCAAGGATAATCGGTAAATCGTTCTAAGAATTTCCCAGCTGTATTCGCTCCGGCAGTAATTCCGCCTATGTTTTTAATATCGGCGATATCACTTTTGAGTAATTCTGAATAATCATCCCAAAGCGGGAATTCTACCAAACGTTCGTGAACATTATCGCCACTTTGCTTCAATAAATCGAAATCTTTCGTGGCAGTTCCTAAAGCAACAATACCATAACGACCAATTGCACGAGCTGCAGCACCAGTTAAAGTAGCTAAATCGACTACAAACGAAGGCTTATACTTTTTAGCATATACCAAGGCATCACTCAAAATTAATCGTCCTTCTGCATCCGTGTTTAACACTTCCACCGTAGTTCCATCCGAAATCGTAATTACATCACCCGGTACAACAGCATTTCCATCGGGACGATTATCGGTACATGGCGTTAATCCAACCACCCAAACAGGTAAACCAGCTTTTGCGACACTATATAAAGCGCCAACAACTGCAGCCGCTCCACCCATATCACATTTCATGGTCATCATTCCATCATTCGGTTTCAAACTAATTCCACCGGTATCGTAAACCACACCTTTTCCAACAAAAACGAATGGTTGTTTATTAACTGCTCCTTTAGGTTTATATTCCATCACCACAAAAACTGGCGGGTCAATTGAACCTTTATTCACTGCTAATAATCCACCCATTTTCAAGGCTTCGATTTTAGCTTTATTGAATACATCTACTTTAAAACCTGCTTCTTTCCCAGCTTTTTGAATTTCTTTTCCAAACTGAGTTGCAGTTAAGAATGAAAGTGGTTCATTAACTAAATCGCGTGAAAGGTAAATTGCTTCAGATATTACTTGAAGTGTTTCCACATCTTTCTTAGAAACTCCAGTACTTAGAATTTCAATTTTATGTAGGGTATTTTTTTCGGTATCAGCTGTGGAGCGATATTTTAAGAATTGATAATTCCCCAAGGCTAATCCTTCACTTACTGCTAATGTTTGTTTTGGTGATTCAGAACAATCTATAACTTGAATTGACTTGATTTTTTGTGCATTGATAGAGCTTAACAAGGTATTTCCTGCCACACGTTGAGCTTCTAAGGTGAGGAATTCAGTTTTTTTCGTGTCAATAAGAACCACAAAGCTAAAATGCCCGAAATGATTCACGGCGATGCTTTTGCGTTGTAATTTCGATTGAGCTTGGATGTATGAATATTCTTCTTTCGAAAAACCTTGATTTTTCAGGTCTTCCGTTTTAGAAGCAACTAGTACACGATCGCCTTTTCCAGCTTTAGTTATTCTTGAAATGCTAATGGTTGACATGGGATTGGTTTAAGAGGCAAATGTAACAATTCATGGCAATGTTAGCCTGTTATGGGCTGGAATCGCTGATTTGCTTGAATGAATTGAAAATCAAATTTATGAAAGAAGAAAAAATAAGGCAGCTTGATAAATGTTAGGAAATCGACGGAATATAATTCTAAGCTATTGCAGAACTTTCGGGTATGCTCAACAAATTCTACCTTGCGTGTGTTATGGATTCTATGAACGTTCAGGTATTATTGGAAAAAGCACTTCGTATGGAGTGGCTTACAATCGAAGAAGGAGTTTTTCTTTTTCATCAAGCATCTACTCCCGAACTTATGTTTGTGGGTAATGAGCTTAAAAAACGCCAAAAGCCCGATGGGAAAGTAACTTGGATGATCGATCGCAATGTGAATACGACCAACGTATGTATTGCAAATTGTAAGTTCTGCAACTTTTACCGAATTCCCGGTCATGCCGAATCCTACATCACAACACTCGACCAATACCGTGTTAAAATTGAAGAAATGCGCCGCTTAGGTGGTGATCAACTTTTATTGCAAGGCGGACATCATCCCGAATTAGGAATCGATTTCTACGAGCAGTTGTTTCGCGATTTAAAGCTCCATTTTCCAGATATTAAACTTCATGCACTTGGGCCGCCTGAGATTGCACATATTGCTAAAATCAGTCAGCTTAGTCATACCGAAGTGTTGGTTCGTTTAAAATCCGCAGGTTTAGATTCATTACCCGGAGCAGGGGCAGAGATTCTCAATGACCGTGTTAGGCGGATGATTTCGAAAGGTAAATGCAGTGGTAAAGAATGGCTCGATGTAATGCGTGCTGCGCATCAGGTAGATATCACCACTTCGGCAACCATGATGTTTGGACATATCGAAACCATCGAAGAACGTTTTGAACACCTAGCTTGGATTCGACAAGTTCAAAGTGAAAAACCTGCTCAAGCAAAAGGCTTTTTAGCATTTATTCCATGGCCTTTTATGGATGATGGAACTTTATTGCGTCGAGTGAAAAATGTGCGGAATCAAGTTACGTCAGATGAATATATACGCATGATTGCATTGAGCCGAATGATGTTGCCAAACGTGATTAATATTCAGGCATCTTGGTTAACAGTTGGTGAAAATACTGCTCAGTTATGTTTACATGCTGGTGCCAACGATTTTGGTTCTATCATGATTGAAGAAAATGTAGTTTCTGCAGCAGGTGCGCCACATCGGTATACATCAGCTGGTATTCAAGAAGCAATTCGCATTGCTGGTTTTGAACCTCAATTAAGATCTCAACAATACGATTACCGAGAAGTTCCTGCCGAAATAGAGCAGCAAGTTATTGGCTATTAATTGTTTGAACTAAATCTATTTTGGAGTGTTTATAAGTACTCGATTCAGCATCGGGCACTTATGAACAATTGATTTTAGATACTTTCCCGATTTATCCTCTTTTTCAGGTGAGTACACTAGTTATTATTACCTAAATTATCAAGTATGAAAAATTGGGGAATCGTTACTGGTTTTTTGTTTGTGTGTGCAAGTCTTCCTGCACAGCAACTAACTTGGGGTCATGCAATTGGCGGAGCTTCGGCTGATAATTTAAGTCGAATTGCAATGGATGCAGATCACAACGTTTTTACTGCCGGCACCTATACCGCTCCTGCAGAATCTATCATAGGTGCACTTCCTGCTTATGGGTTTCAAGATGTAATGGTGTGCAAATATTCACCATCTGGTTCATTAGTATGGCAAATTGGAATTGGAGGAGCAAATACCGATTTAGTTTCGGCTATTGCTTGTAATTCGGAAGGAGATATTTGGATAAGCGGTCGATTTCAGGGTAGTATTGATCTCGATCCTAGCGACTCTTCTGAAATCATAGGTTCTGATCCAACTGGTTCATTAGATGGTTATCTAGCGAAATACGATGGTGAAACAGGGCAGCTTTTAGACTTCCGCAATATTACTTCAGGTGGCACCATTGATATTCGGAGTATTAAAATTGATGCGTTTGATGATATTTATATCGCAGGTCAATACACCAACACGGTAGATTTTGATTTTGGAGGTGGAAGTTTTTCTAAAACATCTAATATCTTTTCGGGTGATTGCTTTGTAGGGCGATATTATAGCGATTTGCAATTAGTTTGGATGAATGTTATTGGCTCTCAAACTCCCGCTATTGACTTCATTGGTGATATGTGTTTAAGTGCTGATGGATATGTGTATTGTACTGGACTACTAGGAGGAACGGCCGATATCAATCCCGGTATTGGTGTAAC
>JBIKOC010000219.1:0-4155 GCA_044358335.1 Flavobacteriales bacterium
AATAGATTTGCAGTTTTCCCACTTCCAATAACGCGACTTTATAAATTAAAAGTGCTCAAAGCTTCAAGTAATAAGCTAAACTATATATCTAATAATATTGAAAATTGTGAGAAACTTGAAGAAATAGATTTATATGACAATATAATTGAGGACATTGGAAAAGGACTCTATAAGCTTAAAGAATTGCGTATATTAGATTTAAGAGGTGTAATGTATGGTACAATTTTTCAGTCGCAGCTAAAAGCTAGTTTACCAAATGTAAAAATCAAGATGGATCCGCCTTGTAAATGCATGGATTAAGCTTAAAAATTAAAAAATATTAATTAGTTTCTTGTTTTTTATTGCGAGGGATAAATAAAATATTAGTCACATTTAAAATTTATTTGGAAAGTCTGAAAAAAGTGTACGAGACTAATCAAAATATTCTCCATATCGTATCTCACGATTTACAGGTATTTTGACGCTACGAGCAGCTGAGAGATAAAAGTTCGAATACCCGAACTCAGTTTAATAATTCAATTATTAGTTATGACCAAATGTACAAAAAGCACAACAAGTTTAACAATATTTACAAAAATCACACATTTTATAGTGCATTATTTGATTTATTAATATAAAAAATAGGAGAAGATAAAAATAAAGTTGAAACGAAATGTCGGCTTGAAATCTTCTTAAATAAAAAATTCCCTCGCCATTTTTGAATACGGTGTGGAAATATTAAAACTAAAGAGGGGGTTTTTAAAACTTCAATCCAATCTGCTCTATTTCTTCGAAGAAATTATCCCGATTAATTACTGAGAATTTTGTTTCGCCATAGAGATTTGTAAAACTCTTTGTTAATCGTGCAGTTTTCGTATTGTTCCATTTTATCTCAATGGTTTTCAACACGCCATTTTTATCTAAAATCAAATCAATTTCGCGGTGGTCAATATTTCTCCAAAAATAAAAGTTAGCATGAATTTGTTTATACTCATTTTGTTTTCTTATTTCATTGATGATAAAATTTTCAAATAGTGCTCCTGCGTCATTTCGAATTTCAATCTGGCGAAAATCATTTATCAATGCGTTCCGAATACCCAAATCATTAAAATAAATCTTCTTTGATTTTTTCAATTCTGTTCGATGATTTGTGTGGTAGGCGGGTAGTTTGTAGATGACAAATGCTTGAACTAACATTTCAATATAACTCTCAACCGTTTGATTATCAATTTTTAAGTTTTTTGAAAGTTCATTGTAATTTACTTCTGATCCGATTTGCCAAGCGAGTAATTTTAATAACTCCAACATTTTTTCCGGCTTTTTCAAGCCCTTAAATAAAAAAATATCTTTGTATAAATAACTCTCTGATAAAAAACGCAATCTTCGTTCGGCTTCATGAGGATGTGTTACGATTTCAGGATAATATCCATAAATCAATCGTTGCGGAAGTTGCCTTAGCTCTTCCAACAAACTTGTATGTTGAACCATTTCTTGAAATGAGAAAGGAAATAGAGCAAATTCAAATTTTCTTCCAGTCAATGGTTCATTCAAGGAGTTTCGTAATTCAAATGCACTCGAACCGCTCGCAACTACTTGTATATCTTTGCAGTAGTCTGCAAATAATTTGAGAATGGAGCCAATACCTTCGATTTTTTGAGCCTCGTCAATAACCACGATTTTATGATCCCCTGCAATTTGTTTTAACCGTTCGCTATTGATATTGTTGAGTAGCTGTTGAACATCCGCATTTTCACCATCCAACCATAAGGTCTTGTTCGAATTACACGCTGGCAACATTTTGATAAGCGTACTTTTACCAACTTGTCTAGCCCCGAGAATAACGATAATTTTCCCTTTGAAAAAGTCTTTTTCGATACTCGATGAAATTTCCCGTTCTACTGACATTTATCTAGATTATTCGACTGTATTCGCAAATATAGTACTTTATTTTAGAAATGAATCAAAAAAAATAGACTTTTAGTATTAAAAAATTTCCCCACCGTTTTGAACGCGATGAGGGAATGCAGCGATTTGTTAATTTTTATTGCTTGATGAGCTTCGTTACAGATGTACTATTTTCAATTGACAAGTAGTATGCACCGCGAGCAACATTTTGCAAATCAATATGCTCTTGAGTTGAACTAATTTTTCCATCACGAATTATTCTACCCGAAAAATCACGAATTGAATATCTTTTACCAACTAACTCTGATGAAACCTCAAGCGTAATGTTGCCGTTTGTTGGATTTGGGTAGACAAGAATGTTTGTGTTCGAGATTTCTATCACGCCCGATACGCCATTGTTTACGATGTTAGAACGCGATACACCGTAGTTCACTATTTTCGTTGGATCACAGTTTACTGGATTTACCACCTCAATTTGGTAATACAAAGGACCTGTTGGAGGAGTTAAATCTGTGTATGAGTTCAAATTGCTTTGAATGGTTGTTAGTAAACTAATATTTGATGGATCTGTTCCTCGGTAGATATTATAACTACCAAAGTTCAAACCTTCATAATGACTCCAAATTAAGTTCCATGCTCCGCCAATTCCTTGGTTGATGGTTAAGTGAATTGTTTTGTGGAAATCACCAACATTGGTTTCAATACCACAGGTATCCAAAGCTGAAATTTTATAACGATAGGCCTGAACAGCAGGGTTTGAATTAACATCAAGGAAAACTGCCAATTGGTTATAATCCGTTGCGCCAATCTTTGTGTAAACATTCGAAACATTGGTTTCTTTGTACACATAGAATGAATCAATACCCAGTGTTAATGGTTTTTCCCACACCACTCGATTTTCATTGGTTAAGGAATCTACTCCCACAATACACACTTGCGGTGCTGCCATAAAGGAAGCATTTACTGCAAATGGATTGGAAGTTTGTGAACAGCCATTGGAATTGGAAACCGAAACAGAATAATTTCCAGATTGTGAAACCACCAATGAGCTTGCTGTTGAACCAGTATTCCACAAATAACTTGTCAAACCACTTGGCGCAGTTAAAGTCATTGAACCACCCGAACAAGGAGTAATGGTTCCGCTAGAGGTAATGGTTGGTAAAGATGGAAGTGGATTAATAGTTACAGAAATACCAGCCGAAGTTACCGGACAATTGTTTTGATAAATGGTAACGGTATATGAACCACTTTGCGTTGGATAAAACGAACTGCTTGCAGCCCCGCTGACCGGAATTCCATTTCTGTTCCATTGATAGGTGAAAGACGGGTCCGTATTGCAACTTAATAAAAGCGAATCTCCTGAACAGCCACTCAATGGTCCAGTTTGATTTAACGTTGCCGAATGCGTACAAGTAATTCCACCAATTACAAAGATCATATCATTGAAGGTTTGCGAACTAGAACAGCCCGTTGTTAGGTTATCAGCTACTACAGTTACATCAGCATATCCATCTTGCGTATAAATGTGACTCAAGAAAGGCGCATTGGATTGCTGCGAAGTACCATCTCCGAAATACCACGTAAAATTATAATTGCTCAAATTTTGCGTTTGGTTAGCAAAGGCTACATTGAGTGGGGCTGTTCCGAAAGTTGGGTTTGGTGTTATAGAGATGTTGTCGTTCTGAATCGCTGCTATTGATATAGTATCCTGTTGAACAATACAGCCGCTAGCACTATGAACAATAGAATAGGCATAATCCCCCAGAGATAAATTAGTTAACGTGTCCCCCGTAAAACCATTGTCCCATACAACCGCGTAAAAAGGGGTTGGGTCATAGTGAGAACCGAGTGTGTTTGAAGTAAGACCTGCTGGAAGCCACTCAGAAGGATTATAATTATTTGTGTGTTGTCCTACTGTGTGTTTTCTTATGATTGTTTGATTCAACAAAGGAATTGCATAATCAATATTAGCAGTATCATTAGTTGCTTGATCTATAAAACGTACTGTTATAGGAGTACCGTCCACAATGGAAGTAAATAAGTCTCCAGCTAATCCTGAATTTGGATGTGCTATAACTATTGAGCCAAAAGCGGGTACAATTATATTTTGGGGAATATAATATTCTTGATTAGAACTATTAACCAAATTTACCCCCCCCCAATTAGAACTAGTAAAATAATTGTTATAGAGCTCAATGGCTTGTATTTGACCTGCGCCAGAATAATACTCTGTAATTATTAGTCCGTCGCCAGGCCACGAATAAGGGATTT
>JBIKOC010000220.1:0-4148 GCA_044358335.1 Flavobacteriales bacterium
CGCAAGGCCTTTTTCCGACCATTTTGCTTGGACAAGCATTTTCCTAATCTATGTCGAAACACGCCCTCGCCGCCCAGACAAAGCCATCGCACTGATACGTTTTTAAACCTAAAATTATTCTAATATAATTTAATCATAAAGCTTTCTATTACCATTGGATATTGGACTTAATATAAATATTAATGAAGAATAATATTAAATTTCTAACCGCACAACGGGTTGTTATTTATATCATTTTGTTTGTTTTCCAAGGAATGCTTCGCTGCGTTGTTTTATATTTTCACGGATATTAAACCAGAATAAATTATAATCGGCTACATGATAATTTTCAATGTGAATGAACATTCGTCCGGGCACATGGGGCTTCTCTATCCATAATATTCCCTTGTTCGATTGAGCTCCGTTAATTCTCTTTTTTACTTTGTTGAATTTCCACGTTATTCCTCCAATATTTTTATTTCTTGAAACATAGGTTGAATCAGTTGTCCAACAAAGTGGGTTGACACATTGTCCGCGATTAAATCCAGCACTTTCATAATTGAGTGGGTAAAAACCTTTTTGGTAGGTTGCCCAAGTGATGTAACAGCCCGTTTTGTCGGGACTATCACAAATGGTGATTTGTGCAAAATAGTCGCTAGGAACGGGCATACCAATAACATATGCTGCAATAAGTTTATTCGACAGAGGTTTACCTTCGATTAATTCACGCATGAGCTTGCCAGCATGCCGAGTTCCTTGACTGTGGCCGGCGATGAAAAATGGACGACCTTGATTATAATTTTCAAGATAATAAAGAAATGCTGCTTTTGTGTCCTCATAAGCAAGAGCTAAAGCCGCTTCACCACTTTTAGTATCGGTCGTGAAGAATGAACTAATATGCGCCTGACGATAGCGTGGAGCATACACTCGACATGAACCGTTAAATACGCTTGCTTGATTTAGGATTGTGCTGCCATCTACTTTAGCATTCATAGCAACGTCGTTTACATCCGCATTCCAAGGAAATGTTTTGTCTTCTCCCGGTTCTAGATAAAGTGTTGGATGTAGGAAAAAGACATCTACTTGCGCATGAGCTTGCCCATCTTTTACGCTTCTATTTGGAACACTGTCGGCCATGTCTTTTTTAGTTGGCAATGCAGCCCAATGATCGGGATTGTTGTAATCGGGAGCAGGCGGAGTGGCACAATCAGTAAACGATTTAGCTACAATGGGTGGTGTATATTTTCCCGTATAAGGACGATTACACGAAATAATGAATGCAATAAAAAGCAAGAAAATAGAAAAGCGAAGCATGATTCAAAGATAGGTAGTTAATTTGCTGGTGTGTTTATTTGCTGATGTGCTGTTTGATTTAGTTGGAGGTTGAAGCTTTGTTCTTTTCCATCAACACATTAGTGCATTAGCTAATTAGCACTTTAGAGAGATGTGCTGGTGTGTTTATTTGCTGATGTGCTGGTTGGTTTAAAGAAATGAATGCCTCAAACTACTGAAATACTTGGCTTTGCCGGAGTGTGCTGTTAGTGGATGACATTCGCAAAAAGCGGCTTATCAATTATTAGATTTCAGGCTAGATAACTAAGTCATATTCTTATTTCTGTTTTTTTAAATGAAGCTCTCTAAGGAATAAGAATAAAGGAAAGCCGAAAGCAAAGGCAATAAAGACAGTCAAGGAAAGATATAACCAAATTCTTTTCATTTTCAAACGAAAGCCTTCAGCAAGAATAAAAAATGTTCCGACTAATGCTCCTGTCCAAAAGTCAAAAGTTAAACTTTTTGCATAATTATTATTTGACCATGTACTTGTTATAAATTCTATACTGTCAAATTCCCCTTTGTGCTCAATGATACCAAGCACGGCAAAATAAAAGGTAATTCCTCCACCCAATAGGGTAAGTAAAAGATAGAAATAATGTTTATTGTCAATAATTTTCTGCATGATGTTAAGCTCCAGCTATTTTGATGGTAGGATTATGGTGAATTGGGAAATTTACAGAATTTGCTATGAAGCATAATTCATTTGCTTTCCGATGTAATTCATTGGCTCTGTCAGACATTGAATTTTCTTTTACAATTACTATAGGATTGAGAATCACTTCGATAAATTGTCCACCACCATTTGATGATTCAATCATAATTCCAATTGCGTTGTCTATGTAATCTAAAACAACTACACCTGCTTCAGCACACAAATGTAAATACCAAAGCATATGACAAGAGGATAATGAAGCGACTAACATATCTTCAGGATTGTGTTTTGTTTTGTCACCGCGGAATGCAGCGTCAGACGAACCTAAAATAGTCGATTTATTTTCTATAATTATCTGATGGCTTCTTTCATAATTTCTATAATTGTCAGTTCCAGTTCCATTATTCCCGGTCCATTTAATTGTAATACTATAGTGATGGTGTCCCTGCATAATCTTTGGAATTTGCTTTCAATTAATATGAATGATTGGGTTTTAAATTAAATGCTGCCTTTGTAGTCCATGATGCTTGCCACTAACTTGTCAATGCCCGGTAAAAATATCAATTTAATTCACAAGAAATTTACGGAGAAATCTATTGCTTTTTATCCAGTGCTTGGAGAAAATAAATAGTTGAAAAACCTATTGTGCGGTTTTAATTTAAAATTATTCTTCATGAATTTTGCAATAATTCCAATATTCAATGCAAGAAGAAGTCTTTAAAATATATTTAGAATTGAAGCCTATCTTGCGATAGATATGTCTGGGTGGTGAAGTGTGTTTCGTCATAGTTTAGGAAAAAGCTTGTCCTAGTAAAATGGTCGAAAAGGCCCAGCGCGAAAGCAATATAGTCCAGACTTGAACTTCTTAGCTCGCAAACTGAGCTTGTCGAAGTGTGTTTCAAGACAAGAATTAACACGTCGTAGACAATCATGAATTATTTAATGACAAGATGCTTTAACAGTCTTATTTCATTGATTGATATAAAAATATTAAAATGTTAATTCAACCGCAATATGGGCTTATAAACGGATAAATTTAAACTCGAATGTTTTCTTTTTTAATACTAATTAATGCTCGATTCATAGATTAATTTTTTCTTTTAAGAAGATTCAATCGAAACTGTACTTATCTTAGCCTTTCAATCTGATAGTATGAGCCAGTCGATAAAATTCCGGATTTTCGTTTTGAGTTTGGGTGTTTTGCTTTGTCAGTTTGCTCCTGCAGATGCCGCTACGAATCAAAATGCTGGTCGCAAAGACACGCTCGAATTTACCGCAGAGGATGCAATTCGGTACGCGAAGTTTATCAACTTTTTGCGTTTCCGTGAAGATTGGACTGCCACGCGAAATTCTAGTGGTGAAGCTTGGGTGGTGACTGCCGAGCGCGATTATTTAAGTAAGAAAATTATTCGTTCAACTGGATCAGAGAATCAATATTTTGATAAAAAGAAAGGTGCTTTAGTCCGCCGCCAGCGTTTAATGACGATTCACGCCCGTAGCGGTAAAATATTAGGTAAACAAACTAAAGTCGAGATTCGTCGGAATCAATCAGAAGGCACGAAATAGTTTTTTAAGTAAATAACTCGGTCCTAGATTCGGATTTGTAATTCCATCTTTAATTTATTCGAAAGTTTTGGTTTAACACAAGCAGCATATAAGTGCTGTTCAATCTTATTATTGCTAAATGTCCCATTTAACTCCAGCATCCTTGGATTTCAATTCAAGGAATGACAGATACCAGCAGACTATTCCAATTTTACATAGAATGATCTAAATTCCCTCTTAGCGCCAAGGATAGAGGTGAGTTCCCACGAACCGATAGCCTGCCCGGGCGCACACCACGGAATAAATTCCGAGGACACGATTGGCAAATCAATCATTGTCATTATTTAATCCCCGGAATGAATTCCGAGGCGGCGAGAGTTCATAACAAAAATCTTCGAATTTTAAAACAGCACACCAACGCATCATTAATCAGCACACCAGCATACTAGCACATCAGCACATCATTAAACAGCACATCAGCAATCCCCGGAATGAATTCTGAGGCTGCAAGAGTGCATATCTAACATTTTCAAATTTTCAAATCATCACATCTTCAAATCATCCATTATCTTCGTCGCATGAACATCAACCCACACGACGATAAGCGTCTTTTCTTGTTAGACGCCTTTGCCTTGAT
>JBIKOC010000318.1:0-3265 GCA_044358335.1 Flavobacteriales bacterium
AATGGAAAAACTACCAAAAAGCAACTTCTCGTTTATGGAAGAGCACCTACACTCTGGCTGGTTTCGATCAGATACAAGCTTATCGGTTATATACGTTAGCTCTTGCTGGAAGTCCCGAAATAGGTGCGATGAATCGGATGCGAGAGGTGAAGTCTATCAGTCAGCAAGCACGTTGGCATTTAGCATCGGCTTATCAACTGGCTGGACAAAGAGAAACTGCTCGTCAGCTCTTAAAAGGTTTATCACAAAACTTCCCTTCGAGTTATTACACCACGTATGGTAGCGTTCATCGCGATGAAGCTTTGGCATTACTGAGTTTATCCGAGATTGGATTGATGACGGAATCGTATCGTTTAGCTCGCACGGTTGCCGAAAATCTAGGTAGAAATGAGTGGATGAGTACACAAACAACAGCTTGGTCATTACTCGCTTTGTCGAAGAATAACCCTGCACCCAAATCTGGTAAACGAATATTAGCTGAATTAACGAGTGGCAAGAAATCCCAAAAAATAAGTGGGAACAAGCCTTTGGTAGAAGTTCCTGTACAATTGGATGCATCAGGAAAATCTGCTTTGATGATTAAAAACACCAATCAGGTTCCACTTTATGCTCGCATCATTCGTAGAAGTACGTTTGGATCAGATCAATTAGTTAGTGCTAATCAAAACCAACTTCAGCTGCAGGTGCGTTTTGCCGATATGACTGGTAAAGATTTAGATCCAACTGCCATTCCCCAAGGCACCGATTTCACAGCACATATAACCATTCGGAACACATCTTCTACCAATGGCTTCAACAATCTGGCTTTATCGATGTTATTTGCATCCGGATGGGAAATCAACAATACACGTGTGAATGATGTTGCTAATGCACAAGAAGGTTCGAGTTATGAGTATCAAGACATTCGAGATGATCGCGTGCTGACTTATTTCCAGTTGCTTCCAGGAGCAAGTAAAACGTATTCGTTCAAATTCAACGCTGCGTATGTAGGACGTTTCTATTTACCAGCAATCTTATGCGAAGCGATGTACGATTCAACTGTTTTTGCACGCTCAGCTTCGCGCTTTGTTCAAGTTGTTAGACAACAACCCAAAGCTATTTAAGTGATTTAGAATCTAATTGATTTTATCTCTTAACTAGCTAATTCTAATTAGTCAGATTGAATTTTCACTACATTTGCACGCCCAAAAACACACATCTATACCGACGAAATGAAGATACTAGTTTGCATCAGTCAGGTACCCGATACCACGAGCAAAATCGCATTTACCGATAACAACACCAAGTTCAGCGAAGACAAGGTGCAATACATTGTTAACCCGTATGACGAATGGTATGCCTTAGTGCGCGCCTTGGAATTGAAAGAAAGCCTTGGTGGCAACGTAACCATCATCACAGTTGGGACCTCAGCTGTTGAGCCGGTTATAAGAAAAGCTTTAGCCATTGGTGCAGATGATGCGGTTCGTATTGATACCGATCCGAAAGATGCATTTTCAACTGCTAAATCCATTGCTGATTATGCAGCTGGTAAAGGATTCGATTTAATTCTGGCAGGAAAAGAAACAATCGATTTCAATGGTTCTGAAGTGGGCGGAATGATTGCCGGTTTGATGGATCTACCATTTATCTCACTTGCAGGTAAATTGGATATTAATGGAACCAATGCGGTAACAGAGATTGATATAGAAGGTGGTGTGGAAGTAACAACCTCTCCTCTACCATGCGTGATTTCATGTGCCAAAGGAATGGCTGAAGCGCGAATTCCTAATATGCGTGGAATTATGGCAGCACGAACTAAGAATATTGAAGTTGTTGCGACTTCAGTTGCTCCTTTAATAAGTGTGAAAGAATTTTCATTACCTGCTCCTAAATCAGCCGTTAAGCTGATCGATCCTTCCAATATGGACCAACTTGTTGAACTCCTTCATTCTGAAGCAAAAGTTATCTAATCATGGCAGTACTTATTGTTACCGAAACCTCAAAAGGTAAATTCAATAAAGCTTCGATTGAAGCCATTTCTTACGGAGCACAAGTTGCCCGTCAACTTTCCACAACTGCATCAGTTCTCTCAATTGGTGCAGGTTCGGATGACGAATTAGCGAAAGCGGGTGAATACGGAGTTGGTTCCGTTCTAAAAGCGGATAGCGCTAAATTGGCTCATTTCGATGCTCAGTTATTCAGCAAGCTTGTTATTGCTGCGATGGAGAAATCTGGAGCTGATGTGTTAATCATGAGCCACAATACAACCGGAAAAGCTGTTGCTCCTCGCGTTTCTGCTATCCTTCAAGCTGGAGTGGTTTCAGGTGCAGTGGCACTTCCAAATACTTCTGGCGAATTCTCTATTCGTAAAAACGTATTCTCCGGAAAAGCATTTGCCGAATACTCCATCAGCACAGCAAAAAAAATCATCACTTTATTGCCTAATTCTGTTCCTGTTCAAGTAACTGGAGGTTCTGCAACAGTATCTGCATTCAACGAAGTGGCTGATGCATTTCAATCAGTATTAAAAGTTGAAGAACGTATCCATCAAACCGATGGCGAAATTCCACTACCAGGTGCCGAATTGGTAGTTTCTGCCGGTCGTGGTATGAAAGGACCTGAGAACTGGGGTATGATCGAAGATTTAGCAAAAATCTTAGGAGCTGCTACCGCCTGCTCACGTCCAGTTGCCGATATCGGCTGGCGTCCTCACCACGAACATGTGGGACAAACTGGGATAGCAATTCGTCCTAATCTTTATATTGCTGTTGGTATTTCTGGAGCAATCCAGCATTTGGCGGGTGTAAATGGTTCGAAAGTGATTGTGGTAATTAACAAAGATTCAGAAGCACCATTCTTTAAAGCAGCCGATTACGGTGTGGTAGGTGATGCTTTTGAAATTGTTCCTAAATTGAACGAAGCTTTTCGTAAATTCAAGGCTCAAAACGCCTGATCAGAATCTATTTCTGTCGACCGAAAGTCTTGTACTTTCTTGTGAAGCCCTTATGAAGAAAATAAAGCTCGAAATATCCGGACTATCCTACAGTCAAACTCAAAGTGGAGCCTATGCGCTAGTTTTGGGTGAAAACGGAGGAAAGCGTCGCCTTCCGATTATCATCGGCGGATTTGAAGCACAAGCAATTGCCATTGAGCTCGAAAAAATGGCTCCTACCCGACCGCTCACACACGATTTATTTAAGTCGTTTGCCGAGTCGTTTCACGTTCAAGTTCGGGAGGTGGTTATTTACAATTTGGTGGAAGGTATTTTCTACGCCAAACTTATCTG
>JBIKOC010000221.1:0-4131 GCA_044358335.1 Flavobacteriales bacterium
CTAGAACAAATCAAAGCCGATGAGAACCTAGCTAACATCGCGTTAATTCGTCAATCGCGCCTGAGTGTAATGCCTTTAACAAACATCGAATTCGACCGCATCCTCGAACTCGGCAGCTAACCAAATAGCTATTTCAAAAAAAGCACTATAATTTTAACCAATCTGGTTAAACTAGATACGTGTGTCCATAAATCATCCTACTTTAGGCTTGCTCAACCCATTGTATTATGCTCTATTTCAACTTTAATTCGTTAAGGAATATTTATTTGGTTTTATGCTTGTTAACACTCGCTTTTTCACTCCATTCTTGTTCTTCCGAATCAACTAAATCGGCTTCTAATTCAATCCAAAAAACAAATGCCGAATAAGAAATTTCAAAAATCACGCTTAAGGGAATTGTTAGTTAATCTGCACCAATTACCAATGGAAGAACAGCGCTCCAAGCTCTACGCAGCCTTTATTCAGAGGGAAGGAACCAACGAGCAAATCGATGATATTACAATAATAGGCGTGAGGTTGTAATAGAATTATTTGTGGATATATTATTTAAAAATAATTACCTTAAAATTACAATTAATAACAGATTTCATAATACTTAAATCTTGAACTAATTTCATTTTATTTGTCTCGTATATCGTTGAACATATATCGAACATCGTAGTAAATAATACAATTAGCTACCTCCATTTCCAATTCAAATCCACCTCATATTTCACTTCTAATTTTACTGCTAAATCCTTTAAGAAAATAATTAATGCATCTAATTCGAGTAATGATTTTTTAGGTAATATAAATGCTTGTCCGCCTTGAAGACGAATGAAAATTTGATTGCCAGTTTCCCACATATCAATGATTTCTTTGCACTGAATTTTACTTTCATTTTCCCCATCACTGGTCCAGAAATAATCCCGGTTTAGTTCGAGTTTTAATGTTTTATCATGCGATTGTTTATGGTGTTCCTGAATAAAATTTCTATAATGTTTTATATACATATTCTTTTCCCAAAGCGGATAGAATATGAACCATAAAACAGCTAAAATCACAAAAGTTGCTGCCAGTGACCAACTTGCTTGAGAAGCAAATGCTACCCCAAGTAAAACATATAAAATGGGCACCAATAAACGATTTCGTTTTCGCTTTTTTATAATCCGCTCCGACCGAGACGCCACAAATAATTGATAGTTTAAGTAATCCTCCTCTCGGAGTTGGTACGAAATGGTCATGGAAATAAATTACGATTTACGATTTACGATTTACGATTTACGAATTACGAATTACGAATTACGAATTACGAATTACGAATTACGAATTAACAAAATATTACTAACTCTTTAACGACACTGTAGCTTAACTCAGAACCACATCAACCCTCCAGCAAGCTTCGACAAGCTCAGCGCGCGGATTTAGTCGCTCCCTGAGCTTGTCGAAGGGAGCACATCAGCAAATCAACTTATCATCACATCAGCACGCTTCAACAAGCTCAGCGCGAAGATTTAGTCGCTCCCTGAGCTTATCGAAGGGAGCACATCAGCAAATCAACTAATCATCACATCAGCACGCTTCGACAAGCTCAGCGCGCGGATTTAGTCGCTCCCTGAGCTTGTCGAAGGGAGCACATCAGCAAATCAACTTATCATCACATCAGCACGCTAAATTGTTATCTTGCACACCTTGCATGATTCGTTTCTTAACCTACTTTTTTCTTCTAATTGTGCTGCCTGTTTATGGGCAGAATTTGGTGCCCAATGGGAGTTTCGAGCGATCGATGAGGCCAGTGAAATCGCGCTATGCTGGAAGTATTGAACAGGCTAGTCCATGGTTTACTGCTGGGCTAGGAAGTCCCGATTTGATTGTGCAAGATGATGTGCCTTATGGAAAACAAAAGGCTTTCGATGGACTACAATTCGCGGGAATCGTCCTGTACGATGCAGAAAATCCGCAGTTCAGGGAATACTTAGAAGTAAGACTTACTCGTACATTACTACCTAGTGAGGAAGTTTGTGTACGACTGTCAGTTTCTGCTGCCGATCGAAGCTATTTCTTTACCGATGAGCTGGGGATTTCACTTTCGGATGATTCGCTTCGCGTGAAAGACTGGAACACAATCATCCGGACTCCCGAACTGAAAACTCCCAAATACATTCCAATAGCCGATACAGGAAGCAGCTGGAAAGAACTTTCGTTTAATTACATCGCTCTTGGAGGAGAACAATTTCTTACTATTGGAAATT
This sequence comes from Flavobacteriales bacterium, assembly GCA_044358335.1. Taxonomy (GTDB): domain Bacteria; phylum Bacteroidota; class Bacteroidia; order M30B66; family M30B66; genus CALQRR01. Next base: position 2,232 of record JBIKOC010000221.1, read on the forward strand.
TCCGCTCCGACGCGTCAACACTCATCCAACCGAACGATCAAACACAGTTCATGCGTATTGCTTATGTGTATATCGATCAGGTTTTTATTGGAAGTTGTAAACCCGAATCAGCCGGAGAAATCAATCCCGAACTCAGTGCTCCTCCATCGAATAGCGAAGTGCTTCCGGCCGGTCGAATGCATGTTCCTACAATGGTAACGCCCAATGGTGACGGCTTTAACGATGTGTTCTACATCGAAGGATTACCCCGTTACTCTCGACTTGTCATCCGCAATAAAAAGGGCGAAGAGGTATATCGAACCGACAATTACCGGAACGACTGGGATGGCACTGGAAATCCGCAAGGAACCTACCAATATGAGCTCATCCTTCCCGATGGAAACCGAATTGACGGTCCTTTGGATGTGGTTCGTAGGAAGAATAAGTAAATCAGTACTTTCGTCAAATGGGTATTAGCAGTCACCGTCACAAACATCGACGCATCAGTAATAAAGCCGGACTAGCACCAGGAACAGTTGCTTATGTGGGAGAAAAACGCGATTTCAACGTTCATGCGGATGTGCTAACTTGGGACGAGAATCATTTTCAGGAGCAGAAAAAAGTAGCGATTAAAGACATTCGCGACGATTATACAGATGAGCTAACCCGCTGGATTAATGTAACGGGAATCCACGATACAGCGGCTGTTGAGCATTTAGGACGGGTGTTTTGTTTGCACAGTTTGGTTCAGGAAGATATTGTCCATCCTACTCAACGTCCCAAAGTTGACGATTACGAAGATTACCTCTATGTGGTAGTGAAGATGATTAGTTTTCACGAAACCGAACGACAGGTGTTTACGGAACAGTTGAGTATTATTCTGCGTGGCAATACCATTCTGAGTTTCATAGAAGATGACGGTGATTTATTTGATGGATTACGCGATCGTTTACGCAAGGGAAATTTGAAGACACGAAAAAGCGGCCCGGATTATATTTTATATAGCCTGTTGGATGCCATTGTAGATAATTACTTTGTAGTCCTGGAACGCATTGGCGATCAATTAGAGGAAACCGAAATTCAATTGTTGAATGATGCCCGAAACAGCGATTTACAAGTACTACACAACCTTAAACGCGAGTTGATTTATTTGCGAAAATCCATTTGGCCGATGCGGGAAGTGGTGAGCAATTTGAGCAAAAGTGAAAACCTTCACCTCAAAGGCAACACCGACATTTATTTGCGCGACGTTTACGACCATTGCGTGCATGCTATCGACACGCTCGAAACCTTCCGCGACCTCAGTTCCGGCATGATGGACGTGTATCTCAGCTCCTTGAGTAACAAGATGAACAACGTCATGAAAACCTTGACAATCATCTCCACGATTTTCATCCCATTAACCTTTATTGTGGGTGTTTACGGAATGAATTTCGAATTCATGCCTGAGCTCCACCAGCATTGGGCCTACCCGATTGTTTGGATTTTCATGTTATTGATTTCAATCGGAATGGTGATTTATTTTAAGAGAAAAGGGTGGTTTAAATGATGTGCTGATAGATTAGTGGGAGTTTGGAGGTGAACGATAAGGGAGCTGCATCCATTATTAAATGATTTGAAAATTTGAGGATTTGAAAATTTGCTTGCCCGCCAATCATGAGGGAAAATGTGTTTTAGTGGGAGGCTGGAGTGGAGCGTTCTGGTTTTAGATCCATTTTTTAATGATTGGATGATTTGCCGTCATATAGCCCCGGATTTAATCCGGGGATGAGGAGATTACGGGAAACGATTTTAATCAGGGGATGAGAAATCCAGAAAAATTATCGAAATTCAGGTATTCAAAATAAATCCTGAAATTGCGAGTTTTTAAGACAAATTGAGGTTATAATAAATAAGGGATGAATTGGGTTAGAAATAGTAT
>JBIKOC010000222.1:0-4124 GCA_044358335.1 Flavobacteriales bacterium
TTATTATAGCGTTCGTGAAGAATTTCTAGGAAATGAGTCCCACCATAAATCATCGTTAAACGCATCTGATTTCCACCGGTCATCATCACCCCATCAGCCTTGCTAATGCGTTCTAAATACTCAGGTTTTGCAGCATCTTCGCGATTTTTTACATGAATCACACCTACATTCTGACAACCTAAACGGTTAAATGCATCTACGTAGTTCTGTCCAACTTCTTCTGGAATTTCTGATGCAGTCGTAATCACTTCCACGTGCGAATCCACACCTTTCATTTCCGACAAAATACGCTTGAGAATCCCGGCCTCAAAGAAGTTTAGCTTGCTGCTTTTTTCGTAATCCGATTCGTCGGCTGTTCCTTTATCGACATTCCCGCCGATCGAAATTAAAATGCCTTTAGGGGCTATCATGCGTTTGGTATTGATGAATAGAAGGGCAAAAATACAGGAATGAAAAGGCAATCAGGCAAAATAACCGTAGGGATATAAACAGTTTTTTGCACAAGTTTTTATTTCGGGCTTGCCCTGTCCCCAAAAGGCCAGTGCCGCGTTATCGCTCATACTCCGTTCCTCCTGCGTCGGAGCCGGGGTAATCCGCTCTACCGTAAACCCCTTCGGGGCTAAGCCATCAGTTCTGTTTCTTCATATATAGGAATATGCAACTATAGTTCTACAGCACAAATAGATTTCAATCCATTTCCACGATTAATTTTCACTCATTATTCAAGATTGTAGTATAAATACCTATTTTAGGCAGCATTCCCCACACAGTCTCTATGAAAATACTCGAAATACGGGCCATGCGCGGCCCCAACTACTGGTCCATACGCCGCCATAAACTCATTGTCATGAAGCTTGATATTGAGGAACTTGAAGAGCGCCCAACCGACAAAATCGATGGTTTTGCCGATCGTCTCGAAGCTATGTTTCCTAGCATGTACGAGCACCGCTGCTCCGAAACTAAAGCTGGCGGTTTCTTCTATCGCGTTCGTCGTGGTACTTGGATGGGTCATGTTATCGAACACATCGCTCTCGAAATACAAACCCTTGCCGGTATGGATGTAGGTTTCGGTCGTACGCGCAGCACTTCCGAAGAAGGCATTTACAATGTAGTATTCGCCTACGCCGAAGAAAAAGTGGGCATATACGCAGCTAAATCGGCTGTTCGAATTGCTCAAGCACTTATTAATGGTGATACTTTCGACCTTGATTCCGATATTCAATCCATGCGCGAAATTCGTGAAGACGAACGCCTAGGACCTTCTACTGGTTCAATCGTAGAAGAGGCTGAAGCACGAGGCATTCCTTGGATTCGACTCAACCGCCATTCGTTAGTTCAATTAGGTTATGGTGTTAATCAAAAACGCATTCAGGCAACAGTTGCAAGCACCACTTCGAATATAGCTGTCGATATTGCTTGCGATAAAGAGGAAACCAAAAACCTGCTCGATGCAGCATCCATATCGGTTCCTAAAGGTTATATCGTATACGACGAAGAAGATCTCGAAGACGCAATCCGTAAAGTCGGCTATCCTATCGTGCTAAAACCTGTTAGTGGAAATCACGGTCGAGGAGCAACAATTAACGTAACCAATTGGGCCGACGCACAAGAAGCGCTTATTGCAGCAAAGAAAATTTCTCGTGGTGTTATTTGCGAACGTTTTATTACTGGTTTCGATTTCCGTTTATTGGTAATCAATTATAAACTGGTTGCTGCAGCCAAACGAACTCCTGCCGCTGTAACTGGCGATGGAAAACAAACCATACAGGAGCTTATTAACGAAATCAATAAGGATCCTCGTCGGGGTTATGGTCACGAAAAGGTGCTCACCGCCATCAAAGTCGATGAGATGACCCTTAACATCCTAAAGGAGAAAAGCCTAACACTCGAAACCATTCTCGAAGAAGGACAAATCGTTTACCTCAAATCCACTGCAAACCTTAGCACCGGCGGAACAGCAAAAGACATTACCGATTTGGTTCACCCGCACAATGTATCCATGGCAGAGCGTATTGCACGTATCGTTGGACTTGATATTTGCGGTATCGATATCATGGCTCCTGATCTCACTTCACCCATCAAAGAAAATGGTGGTGCTATTCTCGAAGTTAACGCAGGTCCAGGTTTCCGAATGCATATTGCACCAACCGAAGGTTTACCTCGCAATGTGGCCGAACCGGTTATCGACATGCTTTTTCCTCCTGGAACATCAGCTCGTATTCCAATTATTGCCGTAACAGGTACTAATGGAAAAACTACAACAACTCGACTACTTGCCCACATTGTCAAGACTATGGGATATAAAGTAGGCTTTACTACTACCGATGGTATTTACATTCAAAACCGCATGTTGCAAAATGGCGATTGTACCGGACCGGTTAGTGCCGAATTTGTATTACGCGACCCAACAGTCGATTTTGCCGTTTTAGAAACAGCCCGTGGAGGTATTTTACGAGCTGGTCTAGGTTTCCACTCCTGCGATATGGCAATTGTAACCAATCTTGCAGCAGACCATTTAGGTTTGAAAGACATCAACACGCTCGAAGATATGGCACGTGTTAAAGGTGTCGTTCCGGCAAGTGTTCGTCCAGGTGGATATGCGATTTTAAATGCCGATGATGATCATGTATTTGGAATGCGAAGCGATTTACGTTGTAAAATGGCCTTGTTCAGTTTAGATGCAAACAATCCACGTATCATTAAACATTGCAACGAAGGTGGTTTTGCTGCCATTGTCGAAGATGGTTACGTTACCATTTGTAAAGGAAACTGGAAAATCCGTGTCGATAAGGTGATTAACATTCCACTAACGTTCTCCGGAAAAGCGGTATTCAATATTTACAACATTCTGCCGGCAGTTCTAGCTGGATTCCTCCAAGGATTTAAGATTGAAGATATGCGTTTGGCTTTGGAGACATTTATTCCATCACCAACGCAAACTCCGGGACGAATGAATATGTTCCAGTTCCGCAACTTCCAAGTGATGGTCGATTATGCGCATAACACCGCTGGTTTCCAAGCTATTTCCCGTTTCCTTGAGAAAGTCGAAGCAAAACCTAAAATTGGAATCATTGCAGGAGTGGGAGATCGACGCGACGAAGACATTGTTTCCTTGGGACGCGTTGCAGCTCAAATGTTCGATCAAATCATCATCCGCCAGGACAAAAACCTACGTGGCCGTTCCGAAGATGAAATCATCAACTTAATGCTCGATGGAGTTAAGGCAGTAGATCCAACTAAATCGGTTAAGGTAATTCCAACCGAAAAAGAAGCAATCGTTCATGCTTTAACTACTGCATTAAAAGGATCATTTATAATTATTTGTAGCGATGTGGTTCCAGATGCGCTCGATCAAGTAATGAAGTTCAAAGAAGAAGAAGATAGCTTTCAACTTCAACCCGGCGATTTACATGTAATCAACTAGTCAGTAAACTTAAAAACCCTGCTTTTCTAAACTAGAAGAGCAAGGTTTTTTAATGCGGTAAATTGAAGTATTCTTAACGTGGAGCAGCTAAAAAGTAGTACTCCGAATTTAGCTTGTAATGTGCTATAAAAGCTTGTTTACTGAGTGACGCAGATTTATTCAGCCAATCTTTTAGCGTAAAAACATTCAAGCCATTCGAATCGAGCAAGTCGAACATTTCTTCGGGCGTTGCTTGGTAGTATTCCGAAGAACCGAGGCCAAATTCAAACAAAACGTAAGGTTTGCACTCTTTTAAAATTCGTGTCGAACCTTTCAGCACATCTAATTCGGCTCCTTCCACATCTAACTTAATCAAACGGATTTTTTCTCCTACAGGAATAAGCTCGTCAAGTTGTTTGAGTTCTACATCAATTTTCTCTAAATCGGGATGCTCAACAGCATATTTCCGTTCACGAAGTCCGCTGTAGGCTGGTGCATTTTTAACTACAGTAAATTGAACGTTTCCGCTCTTATTACTCAGCGCACACGGATATAGGTGAATATTAGCTTGTGTATATTTCTTCTGAAGATTCTCGAACAAATAGGGGATAGGTTCAATTCCACGTTGTGTTCCATGAGGAGCAAACTGGATAATCCAATCGAGAATTTCTCCTTTATGGCAGCCAATATCAATGCAATTACTGTCTTTATCTAAAACCGA
>JBIKOC010000017.1:0-10578 GCA_044358335.1 Flavobacteriales bacterium
CGAGTTTATTATCTCTTGCTGAGTTTCCTGACTTGTACCTGTTCCATTCAACACTTCATCTGGGCGCCTTCCTATAATTTCAGCACTTTGAAATCCTGTAATCTCAGTAAAACTATCATTCACCCATTCTACCCGACCTTTATCATCTCCAATCATGACAATTGAATTCGTTTTCTCTGCAACAATTGCTAAACGATAAAGTTCCTCATTCTTCTTAACTACATCACTAATATCACGTGTAATGCACATCAATCCACCATCTGGTAAAGAAGTCAAGCAGATATCTTGATACAAAAAAGTACCATCCTTTTTTAATCCTCGAGTTGCTCCTTTGTAATATCCTTTAGCAATAAACTCTGGAAATACCTCATTCGAAATTCGTTCAATTTCATCAGGTGGATATATAAATCGCCACGATTGGCCAAGGAATTCTGACTCATCTGAATATCCAAACAATTCAATATGCGCACGGTTCAAGTACGTATACTGATCGTTATTATTCATGATAGCAATGCCTTCTCTGGAATTTTCAATGGCTAATTGCTGTTTGAGTATTAATGCCGTCGATTTTTTTTGCTGGTTTATATTCAGCATTGAACCAAAAAAACTAAGTGCCTTTGTTTCTATACCTGTGTTATTCAAGCGTAATGAAACCCAAACAAACTCTCCTTCTTTATCAATTAGACGAATTTCATCCTCAATATTTTGAACAGCCTTTTCAGAGAGATTTTTGAAAATAGCTTCTACTTTTTTTAAATCATGCGAATGAACCCATCCTTTAAATGGCTTACCAATCGTTTCTTCTTTTGTATATAAAGTAGTTTGTTGCCAGATATCATTTACAAATGAAATACAACCCTCAGCATCTAACTGAAATACAATTTCTTGCAGATGATGAATCAGATGATTGTATTCAGGATGATTGCTAAATATTTTCTGTCCAAGTTTAACTTGACTAGTAATATCCTGATGGGTTACATGCAGAACTTCAATTTCCCTAGAATCCGAATTTAATAGCTGAAATATAGAGTGGTGCCAAGCAATTTTACCACTTGGTAATGTAACACGAAAAACACCTTCCGAAATTATTCCTTTCTCAATTACCTCGTTTGCAATCTTATTCAAACGAATCGTGTCATCAGCAGAATAATACTGATTGCTTTTGAAGAAGTTTATTGGATTTCTATCTATTAGCTCGAAAAACGAAAAAACAAATTCAGACCACTGCGATATGCCAGTATTTAAGTTAATCTCCCAATCTCCTTCTAATAAAACTTGCTTGACATGTTCTCTTCTGATAGGAGAAGAATCTGCCGATATGGAATTGAGCATAATTACATAGGTAGATTATAGTGCTTGTGAGTGCTAAATAACAAAAATAGGACTTCACTCCCATAGCTGAAATGAGAGTCAGTACCCATATTTGCATGTTTACTAAAACATTGCATTGGCTACATTTGTTTTCCTTTCTAAAGAAGGTTTATTCGCTATGAAAACCATTAAAACAGGTGTTTTATTAATCCAACTGGGGACTCCCGATAGTCCTTCAACAGCCGATGTGCGGAAATATCTCCGAGAATTTCTGATGGACGCTCGGGTGATTGATGTTCCCTATTTACTTCGACAAGTTTTGGTCAATGGTATCATTGCTAATTTCAGAGCACCTAAATCTGCCAAACTTTATAAAGAAATTTGGACAAATGAAGGGTCTCCACTACTCATTTATGGTAAAGCTCTTAAACACGAACTTCAAAAAAAATTGGGCGATTCGTTTATTGTTGAATTAGGGATGCGCTACCAACAACCTCCCATGCGTGAAGCTTTGGAGCGATTTCGTAAAGCCAAGGTAAATAAACTTATACTACTTCCACTTTACCCACAATACGCATCATCCAGCACAGGTTCTTCACTTCAACTAGCTTTTGAAACAATTGCCCGTTGGGAAGTAATGCCCGAAGTTCATGCTATATCTTCCTATTTCGATCATCAGGAATACATTCACCTTTGGGCCGAGAAAGGAAAGGCAATGAACGATGGTAATTTCGATGCATTCATGTTTACTTTTCACGGTGTTCCGTGGCGACATATTCGTAAAACTGAATGTGGAGGAACGTGTCAGGATGGACCAAAAGAATGTCCTGCTATTAACGAACAAAACCATGTTTGCTATCGGGCTCAATGCTTTGCAAATGCGCGGGCAGTTAGAGACTTAGCTGGTTTACCTGTCGATAAAACATATATCAACTTTCAATCACGCTTAGGGAAAGACCCTTGGTTAACTCCCTATACCGACGAAACGCTTATCCGCCTTGCGAAAGAAGGAAAAAAACGCATCTTAGTATTCTCCCCTTCCTTTACAGCCGATTGTCTCGAAACCATTCACGAAGTGGGAACCGAATACGATGAGCTTTTCAAACATCATGGTGGTCAAGAGCTCGTTTTAGTGCCAAGCATGAATATGGATGAAGGATGGATCAACTTCCTCGAAAAAATGATCTTGGAAAAGAACTAAGCCTATTTCGATATTTTTCTTCAAATTAACCGACAGTTTTAAATCAGCGAATGCTACCTAAACAGCTACGCTTTCTTCACCCTTATTTGCACTTTACCGGCCTGTTACTCATGGTCGCAGGCTTGCCATTTTCTTTACTTCTAATGAGCCTTTCGCAATTCTTTATTGGAGGAAACTGGATTCTAGAAGGGGCATACAAAGAAAAATGGAGCCGTTTTAAGTCGAATAAAAGCGCTTGGCTGCTTTGTGGAATATTTCTCATATTACTTCCAGGATTGCTTTGGTCAAGTAATTTAAACGACGGCTTGAAGCTTATTCGAATCAATCTACCATTCCTCATCTTTCCATTTGTTCTTGCTTCTACCAAACCTTTGAAAAAAGAGTGGTACAATCTGCTCTTAAAACTTGCGGTCATTTCGGTGTTTCTTGCAACACTAGCTTGTACTGCTTTTGGTTTACCTCGATGGCTTAATGGAGAACTAGCCGATATTCGAACCATTTCCATCTTCATCTCTCACATCCGTTTTGCACTTCTTATAATCCTCATTTCCTTAATTGGAATGTGGATGCTCGTTTCGAATACAATTCCCATCAACACATACGAAAGATGGGGGCTTCGAATCATCATCGCTTGGTTAATTGTTTTCCTATTTATTCTGCAATCACTTACCGGATTGGGAATTCTTCTTGTTCTATCCTTTCTCTGGGGAATGTATCGCCTCTGGAAAAAAGTATCGCTCATTAAAGTTCTCATCCTTCTATTTATACCAATTACAACATCGGGAATAATCGTTTGGCAGGGTTTAGAAGCCTGGAAGCGTTATAGTACGCCCGATGCCATGTACTTGCTTCCTGCTCCCGAAAAATCACTTCGTGGAAATAACTATATACACGATTTCTCTGTCCTCGAAAACGGACATTATGTGCTGAGTTATGTATGCGATACTGAATTGTATTCTTCTTGGGCTAAGCGTTCCACGCAACATCTTGATAGCCTTGACGGAAAAGGAAATCCTACTCGATTTACACTTATTCGCTATCTCAATTCTAAAGGACTTAAAAAAGATCAGGATGGAGTAAATGCCCTGTCGGATCTCGATATCCGTTACATAGAAAAAGGTGTTGCTAACGTAAACTACACAGGTTTATGGGGAATTCGGATGCGTTTCTATCAATTGCTTTGGGAACTCGATTATAGCAAACGGGGCGGCAATAAACCTGTTGGTCATACGATTATGATGAAGTTGGAATTCTGGAAGAACTCGTTCCGCCTCATTCATGAAAATCCAATGTATGGGGTAGGTACCGGCGATGTTCCCGATAGCTTTAAAGCAGAATACCAAAAATCGTCCAGCTGGCTCGATCCAGAATGGTGGATGACTAGCCACAACCATTACTTCTACATCACTGTGGCTTTAGGATTTCCGGGATTAATTTGCTTCCTAATTTGTTTCATTTTACCCATCATTCGGGCTCCACGACCAATCTATGCCCCGCTACTTGCATTCTTTTGCATTGCGGCGTTTTCGATGCTTACCGAAGACACGTTAACTACGCAGGCAGGTGTTTCGTTTGTGGCTTTTTTCTACTCCTTCTTCCTCTTCGCCCGACCAGTCGATTCTTCTGATTCTTCAGAATCATCCTCCTCTAACTGATTAATTCCACCTACAACCAGCACTATTTCACCTTTGGGTGGATGCTTTTCGTAGTAATCAGCTAGCTCTGTTAAGGTTCCTCGTTTACATTCTTCGAACATTTTCGTAAGTTCTCTCACGACTGCCGCTTTTCGCTCAGCACCACAAAATTCAGCTAATTGTCGGAGCGACTTCACCAATCGAAATGGTGATTCATATAAGATAAACGTGCGTTCTTCGGTTGCTAATCGTTTGATTTTAGTTTGGCGTCCTTTTTTATGAGGGAGAAATCCTTCAAAACAAAATCGATCAGCAGGTAGGCCAGAAATGATTAATGCGGGTATTAATGCAGTTGGTCCAGGAAGACATTCCACTTCAATTCCGGCTTCTACACAAGCACGAACAAGTAAAAATCCAGGATCAGATATTCCCGGAGTTCCAGCATCCGAAATAAGAACAACCATCTTGCTGTCTTCAATTAACCGAATGGTAGATTGAAGAACTTGATGCTCATTGTGTTGATGAAAAGCCCGTAATGGTCGCGAAATATCAAGTAAACGCAATAGATTTCCCGATGTTCGAGTGTCTTCAGCAAGAACAACATCGGCTTCTTTCAGCAAACGAATCGAACGCAGCGTAATATCCTCCAGATTGCCAAGAGGTGTTGGCACCAGGATGAGTTTACCCATATTAAGCGTTGTGCAAATAGCGACGATTCAACAAATCAGCTAAGCCTTGGAATGACTTGCTTTCTGGATCCCAGTTGTATTTAGCCTTAAGTTCTTGAAAGAAATCTTCGGCTTCACCGTAATTCTCAAAATTATTGAGCTTATCCAATGCCTCATTGTATTCGTTCACGTTGTTCTTGAACAAATCTTTCAAATACGCGAACTTCTCATTGATACCAATGGAGGACTTAATATTTGAAATTGGTTGACGAGTAGCTTGGTTAGCAACAGTCTTTTCAGAAGGTTTGGCAATCTTGTCGTACAAAGAAGCCGCTTTCTCAAAAATGCTTTCTTTCTTGGGTTCATTCGGAGCTGATTCCGGTTTGAACTCAATCTTACGAACGGTAGGAACAAAATCTTTTTGACGCTCCTGCAATAAATCAACTTTAGGAGTTACTACAGCAGCAGGAGGCTCGGCAACAATTGGTTTTGCTACTTCTTCCTTAGCCTGTGTGCCATCAAATGTTTTTTGCCAAGCTATGGGTGATGCTTCTGGTAATTTCTCAGCAGCAGCTTTTATTTCTTCTTGAATGGATTCCGTTTTAGGCTGAGCTACCGGTTCTGTTGCTACAACTTTCTCTTCGACTTTCTCAACGATAGGTATAATTTCAGCCACATTTTCTTTCTCAGGCTGAACTTCTTCCACTTCAGGCTCAGAAATGACCTCTGCTTTTACTTCAACAAGCGGTTCGTTAACAGGTTCCGCTATTGGTTCTGCAACCTGTGTTGGAGCAGGTGCAGCTTCTGTTGTAGCTTTTCGTCGTTGATGTTCTGCCAATGTACGCAGGTCGAGCATTGATTCGTAAAGATCCCTTACGTCTTTCAAAGCCAAATCTACTTCCACCATCGGAATAGATTCTTTGTATTGTAGAATACGGCTATACTGCTCTTCCACCTTGTAAAGCAGATGGGTTATATCGTCGTGTATGCGGTTGGCGTCCATAAGGGTTTATCCCAATAGTAATGAATCGAATGTCTTTTACTTAGTTTTGTGGAATCAATCCACCGGGTAAAAATACGTAAAAACATATCGGTAGCTTCCATGTTTCTCGAAAACACTTTACACTCCACCAAACGTCGCGGTTCTATTGAAGTAATCTGCGGTTCCATGTTTTCGGGAAAAACCGAAGAACTCATCCGTCGACTCCGTCGTGCAACCTTTGCCAAGCAACGCGTTGAGATATTCAAACCCGCGGTAGACATACGTTACCACGATGCTGATGTGGTCTCTCATGACTCCAATTCGATTCGTTCAACACCTGTTGAATCTTCTCAAAGTATTTTACTTCTCTCGGGCGAAGTAGATGTAATTGGTATCGACGAAGCTCAATTTTTCGATTCCGAACTCGTAAATGTGTGTAACGAATTAGCCAATATGGGCATTCGGGTCATCGTTGCAGGGTTGGATACGGATTTTCGAGGCTTCCCCTTCGGACCAATTCCAGCACTTCTTGCCACAGCCGAATATGTGACCAAAGTTCACGCAATTTGTATGGAGTGTGGCAACCTAGCTAATCACTCTCATCGTTTCGATAATACCAACGAAAGCTTAGTCTTGTTAGGCGAAACCGATTCCTATCAGCCACTTTGCCGTGATTGCTTTTATGAGCACAATCCTCTTCCTTACACCGGTTCTCAGGCTCGTAAATCATGAATGAGTATTCCATCCAAACACTCGCAGGATGGCTGGGAACGGAAGCAATGCTAACCCTTCCCGGAACAACTACTATTCACGAAATTCTTTACGATAGCCGCCGCATAAACAATCCAACAGCAAGCTTATTTATTGCGCTCGTTACTTCCCGAAATAACGGCCATCGATACATCCCAAACCTTATCCGACAAGGCGTTTGCAATTTTCTCGTACAGGAAAAACCCGAAGAAGAATTTCGCTCAGAGGCAAACTTCATTCTAGTTCCTGATACACGCATCGCACTCCAAAAATTGGCAGAGCTTCACCGGAAACAATTCGAACTTCCGGTTCTGGCTATCACCGGAAGTAATGGTAAAACCATCGTAAAAGAATGGCTTTACGAATCTCTTAAGGACGAATTCCAAGTGGTTCGTTCACCTAAAAGTTTCAATTCTCAAATTGGTGTTCCACTTTCGGTTTGGCAAATTTCTAAAACTGACCAACTAGGCATTATTGAAGCAGGAATTTCGGCTCCTTCCGAAATGGTTTCTCTTCAAGAAATTATCCAGCCAACGCTGGGAATTTTCACCAATATCGGTCATGCTCATGCCGAAAACTTCTCTTCGGTTCAGGTTCATATCCAAGAGAAAATGAAGCTCTTCAGCCAGGTAAAAACCTTGGTGTGTTGCGCCGATCATTCGCTCATTGTCGAAGAAGCCCGAAATCAGAAAATCAATTGCCTCACTTGGGGCAAAAATCCAATAGCCGACCTGAGAATTGTAGAAGAACAAATCAAAGGCACAAGCAAACAAATTCAGCTTGTTTGGAAGAATACCGAATTCACACTTTCACTTCCATTTGTCGATGCGGCTTCGGTCGAAAATGCTTTGCATACAGCACTTATGTTGCTGTATCTGGGGATATCCATCGAAAAAATAAAAGCGAAAATCAGCCACTTGCATCCAGTCGAAATGAGACTCGAGTTTCGAAAAGGCATGCATCAATGTACGCTCATCAACGATACGTGGAGCGCCGATCTCGATTCGCTTCGTATTGCACTTGAGGCAATGGAACAGCAGCAGCAACATCAAAAGAGAACACTCATTTTATCCGACATTCTTGAATCTGGAAAATCGCTCGAAGAGTTGTACTCAAATGTTGCTCAACTCGTAAGTAGAAAAGGAGTTAGTCGATTTATTGGTGTGGGCGAACAAATGCTCCAGTTTGCTCCCCTTTTTTCGGGCGAAAAATTATTCTTCCCATCGACTGAATCACTTCTTGCTCAACTTGGTTCTATAGGATTTCAAAACGAATGCATCTTGCTCAAAGGAGCACGAATTTTTGGATTTGAACGTATCGCTTCAGCACTTCAACAAAAAACACATGAAACTGTCCTAGAAATCAAACTTTCTGCGATGGTCAACAACTTAAATTTTTTCCGCTCCAAACTAAGCCCAGGTGTTAAAACCATGGCAATGGTCAAAGCTTTTTCATATGGAAGTGGCAGTTTCGAAGTCGCAAATGTTCTCCAATTCAATGGTGTAGATTACCTCGCTGTTGCATATGCTGACGAAGGTATCGAGCTCCGAAATGCAGGAATTTCGCTCCCAATTTTGGTGCTCAGTCCCGAAGTCGATAGTTTTATTTCGATGATTGAAAATCGTCTCGAACCCGAAATTTACAGTTTTCGAATGCTCGAACTTTTTTCTCAAGCAGTTTTGGCAAGAAACGGTTTCGATGGACAACCCATTAAGATTCACATCAAATTCGACACAGGTATGCACCGACTCGGATTCGAAGAGGCGGATATTCCCGAATTGATTCGTCGTTTGAATGAAATTCCACAACTCTCAACGGCAGCTGCATTTACTCACTTGGCAGCAAGTGGCGAAACACAACACGAAGCGTTTACACAAGATCAAATCAGACGATTTACTCGATTTACAGATGTTCTTCAAAAAGGTTTAGGAAAGCCTTTCCTTCGACATGTCCTCAATTCATCCGGTATTTCACATTATCCGCATGCCCAATTTGATATGGTTCGCTTAGGTATTGGACTGTATGGAATTGGCGATGAAGCAGAACAGCAGCACCTCGAAGCAGTTAGCAAACTCAGCACGAGCATTTCTCAAATTCGGGAAGTAAAAGCGGGCGAATCGGTAGGTTACAGCCGCAAAGGACAAGTAAATCAACCGTCTCGTATTGCCACTTTACCCATAGGTTATGCCGATGGATTTCTCCGGAGACTAGGCAATGGTAGAGCTTCTGTGCGCGTTCATGGAAAGCAAGCGTTCACCATTGGCAACATCTGCATGGACATGTGTATGATCGACATTACCCACATTCCCGAGGCTCAGGAAGGCGATTCAGTCATCATTTTCGAACACGCTGCCGACATTCATCAACTGGCGCAATGGCTCGAAACCATTCCTTACGAAGTATTGACGGGCGTTTCCGAACGAGTAAAACGTGTTTACTTTCAAGATTAAGTGTTATGGGGCGCATAAACCGGGCTATCCATTCCAAGTCCTCCGTATGCCGTCGCTAAAGCTATGGCATGCGATGCGGGCTTTCCATTTCTATCCCTTGCGCGGGGGCTTCATTTAGCATGAAATCAATCTGCTCCGAAAAAGCTCCAAAACTGTTTTTCAGCATTCCCGTGCTTTTATCTTAATTTGCAGCATAATTCAATTTCAAGTGAGCATTCAGGTTTCTTCAGTTACCAAGCTTTACGGCGAACAAAAAGCACTCGATTCGATTTCATTCGAAGTCAATCCAGGTGAAATCCTTGGCTTTCTTGGCCCTAACGGCGCCGGAAAATCAACCATGATGAAAATCATCACCACGTTTATTCCTCCTACATCGGGCGAAGTAAAAGTGTGTGGTTTCGACATCCAATCGCATAGCATGGAAGTTCGTCGCAACGTGGGGTATCTTCCAGAACACAATCCCTTGTATCTCGATATGTATGTGAGAGAATACCTAGGATTCATCGCTGGTTTGCACCAATTGTCAAATAAAGACAAACGAATTACTGAGATGTTAGGTCTTACTGGATTAAGCAACGAACAACACAAAAAAATTGGCGCATTATCGAAAGGATATCGTCAACGTGTTGGTTTAGCCCAAGCCCTCATTCATGATCCTAAAGTGCTTATTCTCGATGAACCAACAAGCGGTCTCGATCCAAATCAATTAGCCGATATCCGCGAACTCATCCGCAACATCGGGAAAGAAAAAACCCTCATGTTCTCTACGCACATTATGCAGGAAGTTGAAGCTGTTTGCGACCGGGTAATTATCATCAATAAAGGAAAATTAGTTGCCGATGGTAAAGCGGGAGAATTAGGTAATCGTAGTCGTGGCTATAGCATTCACGTAGAATTTGACAAAGAAATTTCACGCGGTGCGCTCTCCGATATTTCTGGAGTTAAACGAGTGGATAAATTAACCGATCAACATTGGGAATTGTTAGTCGAAGGAACCGAAGATATTCGTCCGGAGATTTTCAAATTTGCCGTTGAAAAACAGCTCACCGTGCTCACAATTAATCGCCACGAACAAAGTTTAGAGGAGGTTTTTCAGGAATTAACACGAAAAAGCGAAAATTAATTCTGAAATCACGCAGAATCACAACATTCTGATTTGTTAAGTCCTAAGCAATCTCTATTTTTGCGACCGCTTCATCATTTAAAACACACGATAGATGCCATATCTTTTTACTTCCGAATCAGTGTCCGAAGGACATCCGGACAAAGTTGCCGATCAGATTTCTGACGCACTGATTGATCATTTTCTAGCATTCGATCCATCTTCTAAAGTAGCCTGCGAAACACTTGTAACAACAGGTCAGGTTGTACTTGCTGGAGAGGTTAAATCCGAAGCATACCTTGATGTACAGGAAATTGCCCGTGAGGTAATACGCAAAATTGGGTATACGAAGTCGGAATATATGTTCGAGGCAAATTCATGCGGAATTTTCTCTGCAATCCACGAACAATCAGCCGACATCAACCAAGGCGTTGAGAAAAAAGATCCTTGGAAACAAGGTGCGGGTGACCAAGGAATGAT
>JBIKOC010000308.1:0-3391 GCA_044358335.1 Flavobacteriales bacterium
GTTCGGTTATGCTAGCCGCGAAACCGACAACTATATGCCGCTTCCTTTGGAATTGGCTCATTTGTTACTTCGTGAATTAGCGGATCTCCGTCGCGAAAACAAACAAATGAAATATTTGCGTCCAGATGCAAAATCTCAAGTTACCATTGAATACAATGATAACAACGAGCCTGTTCGTATCGATGCTATCGTTATTTCAACTCAACATGACGATTTCGATTCTGAAAAGAAAATGTTAGATCAAATTAAGAAAGACGTAATCAATATCTTGATTCCACGTATTCTTAAGAAATTGCCTAAACGTGTTCAGGCATTATTCAACAATAAAATCGTTTACCACATCAATCCTACAGGTAAGTTCGTAATCGGTGGTCCACACGGAGATACAGGACTTACAGGACGTAAAATCATCGTAGATACTTACGGTGGCAAAGGAGCTCACGGTGGAGGTGCATTCTCAGGAAAAGACCCTTCTAAAGTTGACCGTTCGGCTGCTTATGCGACTCGTCACATTGCTAAAAACTTAGTTGCTGCAGGTGTAGCTGATGAGGTTCTTGTTCAAGTTGCATATGCTATTGGTGTTGCTGAGCCAGTTGGTTTGTATGTCAATACTTATGGAACAGCAAAAGTTGACATGCACGATGGTCAAATTGCTCAAATCGTTGCAAAATTGGTAGATATGCGTCCTTACGCTATTGAACAACGTTTCAAACTACGTACTCCAATTTATAGCGAAACAGCTGCATACGGACACATGGGCCGCGAACCACAAACGGTTACTAAAGTGTTCAACAAAGGCAAAAAGAACGAATTGAAAGTAAAAGTAGAGTTGTTTCCATGGGAGAAACTCGACTATGTAGATGCGTTTAAAAAAGGTTTTGGAATTGGTTCTAAAGCGGCACCTAAAGCGGCTTTAGCAAAGAAAGAAGCTCCAAAAGCTGCTACTAAAAAAGAAGCCCCAAAGGCTGCAGCTAAAAAACCATCAGCTAAAACAGAAGCAAAAAAAGTTGCAGCTAAGGCTCCAGCTAAAAAAGCTACAAGCAAAAAAGTTGCTGCTAAAGCATAATTATTCTGTTGTATTTTCGAGCCTCGGTCTACCACCGGGGCTTTTTTTTCACCCTAATTCAACCTATTCAGTTCATGGAAACAACTGCTCGCGCCGGAATGCTAGTCAAACATCCTATTTATGGAAAAGGAACAATCGTTAAAGTCGACACTACCTTTTACACCATTCACTTTCCTAATCGAGGAAATATGGATATTTCGAAACGTACCGAAGACTTAGAACTTTTTGAACCAGCTGTCGAAACTCAATCGGAAGAGGAAGAGTTTTCCATGACACAAATGGAGCGAACGTTAAGACGTTTATTGAATGAGTTCAGCGATATTCAACACACCGCTCCATTAGCTGAAAAATGGCAAGGAGGTACATTAATTTTCCAACCTGCCGATAGCAACTTAAAGCCTAAGGAAGTTCCAATTGAAACATTTTTTCATAAAATTGTCATGGTACGTGATCGACTTCGCGTGATGGAACAACAAATCAACGCAAACGCTAAGCTTAGCGATGCTGACAAGGTAGATCTACAACAGTATATTACACGTATTTATGGCAGTATGACCACGTTTAACGTATTGTTTAAAGATAGTAATCACTATTTTGTTGGAGAGAAAAAGAACAATGAGAAAGACTAAACGTTTAATGTAACATGACTGAACATGAAGTTCCAGAGAACGATGCTTCATTAACTGAACTATTTAATGAAGTTCAGTATGTATTGTCTTTTTCGGAAAGACGTGATTTAGAAACCTTGCAATTATTTGGTCTAGGCTCGAGTGTTTCTTCTGGTAAAAATGCTCGATTCAAAGAAAGTTCAATCCATCAATATTACCGTGAAGACCAAATTCGATCTATTTGTGTTCGGTATCGATTGCGCTTTTTACCCATCAAGCTTTATTCAGGAGAGGTTCCTTATGAGGTAGTTTCGCTCATCAAAAAACACGATCATATTCATACTGAAAGAGAAAACAACTATTTCATATTGGCTTCGGCATCATTCTTCATATCAAAAGACACCTATGCTGCACCCTTACTTTTTTCAAGTACTGATGATGGGAGACATGAGTTAATCTGCCAATGGGGAAAAGAATTGCCTTGGTATATTCCGATCATTAAATACCCGTATCGAGATTTTAGAAGCATGGTATTTAGCTCACTCATTTTTGGAATATCAATCGTAACGATATACTCATTCGTTGGTCATTTCGACACTTCCAATATTTTCAAAAGCATCCTAATACAAATACCCATATTGGTCTTGTTTGCTGGAGTGTTTTCAACCTTGGCCCTTTGTTGGGGATTAGTCACACATACCGACTTTAGTTCCGATAATTGGAACAGACGATTCTTTCGCTAAAACTTATTTACTGCGAAAGAATATAGTAATTGGGACACCTTTAAAATTATACTTCTCTCGAAGTTTGTTTTCCAGAAAGCGTTTGTAAGGTTCCTTAAAATACTGAGGCAGATTACAGAAAAATACAAAAGCTGGATAATGCATTTTCAATTGTGTTACATACTTCACTTTCAAATATTTCCCTTTAACTGCAGGAGGAGCCATATCTTCAATTAATGGCAAAAGAAAATCTTTCAACTGACGAGTTTGTATGTGTCGTTTACGATTCTCAAAAACTTCAACTGCAGATTCTACAGCCTTTAGCAATCTTTGTTTTTGAGTAGTTGAAGTGAAAATAATTGGAACATCTTTAAAAGGAGCAATACGATCCAAAATCATCTCTTCGAATTTTTTGGTTGTATTTGTATCCTTTTCAACTAAGTCCCATTTGTTAACCAAAATCACAACACCTCTATTATTTCTTAGAGCAAGCCATAGAATATTTACGTCTTGTGCTTCAATACCGTCTTGTGCATCAATCATGAGAATGCACACATCACAACTTTCAATAGCACGCACTGTTCGCATGACCGAATAAAATTCTAGGTCATCGTGGACTTTCCCTTTTTTACGTAATCCGGCTGTGTCTACTAGGTAGAAATCGTGTCCAAAAGCCTTATAGCGAGAGTGAATAGCATCACGAGTTGTTCCTGCGATAGGTGTTACGATGTTTCGATCGTTACCTAAAAGTGCATTCACAAAAGAGGATTTCCCTACATTAGGTCTACCAACAACTGCAATACGAGGAACTTCTGGTTCAGGCTCATGCTCTGGAGCAATTTCCATCCCCTCCACAATAGCATCAAGTAGATCACCTGTTCCTGAACCATTAATAGACGAAATACAAAATACTTCACCAAGACCTAAAGAGTAAAATTCTCCCGCTAAGGCAGCACGTTCGTGGTTATCAACTTTATTGGCAACAAGTAATGTTT
>JBIKOC010000223.1:0-4108 GCA_044358335.1 Flavobacteriales bacterium
TTACAATAAAATGGTTCAGAAGCAGGAAGCTGTTTCTAGCGCTTGGTCGCAAGTTGAGAATGTTTATCAGCGCCGAGCCGATTTAATCCCCAATTTGGTAAATACCGTTAAAGGGGCTGCAAATTTTGAGAAAAGCACATTAGAGGCTGTCATGCAAGCACGTGCAAGTGCTACAAGCGTAAAGATTGATGCAAACAATTTGGATGCTGCAAGTTTCCAAAAGTTTGAGCAAGCCCAACAAGGTGTTAGTTCTGCACTCTCTCGTTTATTGGTTTCTGTAGAAGCTTATCCGGAGCTTAAGGCAAATCAGAACTTCCGCGATTTACAAACACAATTAGAAGGCACCGAAAACAGGATTGCTGTTGAACGGAAGAATTTTAACGAAGTGGTTAAAGATTATAACAGCCATATCCGTTCATTCCCCAATAACTTATATGCTGGAATGTTTGGATTTACGGTGAAAGATTATTTCAAAGCAGCCGAAGGTTCTGACAAAACACCTGAAGTGAAGTTCTGATGGCAGCAAGTTTTATTTCTAAGGAAGAGGAAACGGCTATAACAAGTGCCATCTCTTTAGCAGAACAAGAAACTTCTGGAGAAATCAGAGTGCATCTTGAATCAACGTGTAATAAAGATTCAGTTGATCGGGCAATTGAAGTATTTAGTCTCTTGAAAATGGATCAAACACTGTTGAAAAATGGTGTTTTGATTTATGTGGCAATTAAGGACCGCAAACTGGCAATCATTGGTGATAAAGGAATTAACGAAGTTGTTCCAAGTGATTTTTGGGATTCAACTCGTGATTTACTGGTTACGCATTTTAAAGATGGCAAGTATGTAGAAGGTTTAGTTCATGCAATTGAAGAAGCTGGTAAAGTACTAAAGCAGTATTTCCCATTTAAAAGTGATGATCAGAACGAATTATCCAATGAAATATCACTTGGGAATTAAATCCCTTTTCTTCTTCTTCTTTCTTCAAGTTGGATTTGTTTCAACTCTGACAAGTAGAGATTTGCCAAGTAAGCCAAATCCGCCTCGCTTGGTAAACGACTTTGCATCCATCTTAACGGAAGCGGAGCGAGCTCAGTTGGAGAATAAGCTAGTTAAGTTTGATGACAGCACTTCGAATCAAATTGCCATTGTAACGATGGCTGATTTGGATGGTGAGCCTGCGTCTTCGTATGCCCCAGAGTTGTTTAATTCTTGGAAAATAGGGCATGACGGTCGAAATAACGGAATATTGATATTGGTTTCTATGGATAATCCTAGGGAGGTATTTATCAATACAGGTTATGGGATGGAAGAGTTTGTTCCAGACATTACTGCTGGCCGCATTGTTCAAGAGGACCTAATCCCTTATTTCAAGAACAAGGAGTATTATAATGGACTTGATAAAGCGAGTAGTGATCTAATGCAATTATTATCGGGAACTTTTAAAGGTTTTCCTAAGAAGCAAAAATCACGAGGTATTCCACCATTAGTTATTGTAATACTTATTATTGTTGCAGTAATTCTATTTTCCCGAAAGAATCGTGGCGGCGGCAGCTATATGCGAACATTTGGAGGACCAGGCTTTGGTGGTTTTGGAGGTGGTTTTGGAGGATTCGGTGGAGGAAGTTCTGGCGGAGGATTTGGTGGTGGTGGATTCGGAGGCTTTGGTGGCGGAAGTTCAGGCGGTGGCGGTGCTGGAGGAAGCTGGTAACTTATTTTCGACACGCATTGTTTCATGTCCGAAAATCTTTTAGGTTTGGAAACAACAATTCATCCCTAACTATGAAACAACTTCTTACGCTGACTTTATTGTTTTTTTCCTTTCTAGGTTTTAGCCAAGCCAATAAAGGCATGGAGTATTTCGACGGATGGGCATGTACCAAAAAAGGAGATACCCTGAGAGGTAAGATTTGTTATGAAAGCACTAAAACAGGGGAAAGATTTGATAAGATTTTTTTCATGGATGCTGCTAATGCAAAGAAGAGATTGGGTCCAGAAAAATTAGTTTCTTACGGAGTTCAAGGGAAAGTATTTGAATACATATTATTAGAAGAGGCTCCATCTGCGTTGCCAATGCAACAAATAATTCTTGGAGATATTTCATTGTACTATGGTTGGTTTCCTACAGCTGAAACAACACCTCAAAAATTCTTTTATGAGAAAGGTATTTTCTTAAAGAGAAAAGAGCAAGAGGGTTATTTTGAAGTGTTAGAGAAGAAGTTTCAAAAATCAATGGCAACCTATTTCAAGGGAGATGATGATATTGTGAAGCTTATAAAAGACAATGATTACGAAGCAAAGGATATTGAAAAAATTGTAACCGCTTACAATGCCAAAAAGTAACGTCATAACATAGTTAACATAGAAATTTAGTTAAAGCAGGATTTTTTCCTGCTTTTTCTTTTTCTACTCTATCGTAAAACTGTAGTCTTGATGCGATAGATAGAAAGTAAACACTAAATACGTTTATTTTGGGTGCTGGGCCCCAAGACTTATTGCAAGTTCGGTGTAAGGTTTTTAGTTCATATTGGTTGACAACTTTTGCCAAAATATTCCATGGGTATAATTAATACCCTTAAGGGCACTCAGTTGTCGCATAAAGAGATTGTTTAAAAAATAACTGCTTCCACTTTTTTGTAACTTTAATTTGACTTCTCTGTAAGAATAGATAACTTTGACCCTGTTAACCTAACTAAAACAAAAACAGTATGAAATTATCTACAATTGTTAGCTTTCCATTTTTCGCAGCAGCTTTGCTCGTGGCTGGAAATGCTGAAGCTCAAGTAACCGCCACTAACGTAGCTGGCTTTACACAAGGAATGCGCGCTGATGGAGTTTCTCCAATTGGAGTTACCCGCAGCAATCCTAACAATGCTCTTGGAGCAATCAACGTAAATGATGTGAACATTGGAGAAGTAGCTAATAACTCTTCTACAGTTGAATTCGTATCTCTTGGTTTTGGTGGAGAGATTGTTCTTGAGTTTGCTAACCCAATTTGCAACATTTGGGGAAGTAACGATTTAACTATCTATGAAACTTCTTACGGATCTCCTTCATGTGCTGCATGGCCAGAAAGAGCTTTAGTTTATGCTCGTCAGGATGAGTGTCAAGCTTGGGTATTGATCAGCCCTAGTTTTGCTGATGGTGGAATTTGTCAAAATGCTGATCTTGATTTAGGTGTACTTAGCTGGGCTAAATACATTAAAATCGAAGACATTACTAATCCAACAACTTTCCTTGCGAATAACCAAGATGGTTATGATGTTGATGGTGTTGTAGGTTTCTCTACATGCGGTGGTTCTTCTGTTTCTCCAGCTGCCAAATACTCACCAGATGCAGTTGTAGCAGGATCTTTAGTTCAAGGTCTTCGTAAAAACGGAACTCCAGTTCCAGCTAACCGTTCAATCCAATCTAGAATGTTAGGTGCTCCTCAAATGAGCGATGCTTCTACTTCTCCAGCGAATTATCCATTTTATGCTATGGGTTATAATGGAACTGTAACTCTTTCTTTCCCATACACAATTTTAAATGTCGCTGGAGCTGATCTTCAAGTTTACGAAACATCTTTCGGTGACAATTCAAGCCGTAATTGTGCATCTTACCCTGAAAAAGCTAAGTTCGAAGGATCTATCGATGGTTCAGTTTGGTTTGATCTTCAAGCAGTTGCTGCTGATGGAGATGCTGGTGCAGTTCTTTGTCGTGATGGTAAATTAGAAATCCCTGCAGCTTACGCAGGTTTGAACTTCCTACGTGTTACTGATGTTACTTCTCCATTTGGTCCTGGAACAACAGATGCTTATGATATCGATGGTATCGTAGGTCTTGGTCAATGTGGTATCAACACGAATCCAGGTGCAGGTAAAGTTGCAACTGAAGAAGAAATTGGAGAAGGAGAATTCGGATTCGAAATCTTCCCTAACCCAGCAACTGATGTTGCTTCTTTAAATGTTTCTGGTGTAAACAACATGGATAACTACACAATCAAAGTTATCGACATGATGGGTCGTGTTATCTCTACTGAATCTGTAAACAACGGAACTGGTAGCTTTACTCACAACCTAAGCATCAACAAACTTACTGCAGGTGTTTACTTCGTATCTGTTGAATCTAACGGTTC
>JBIKOC010000224.1:0-4105 GCA_044358335.1 Flavobacteriales bacterium
ATAAAGTTCTTGGTTGTAATGTTGGTTTAGATGATATCACAGCAACACTTGGAGTGCTAACAAATCGTGAAATCAATGTAAAGCAAAATGGCACTACACTATTTTCAGGTGCAGCAGCAGCAGCATTAGGGACAGAAGTTGGAACTCCAGTCAACTTGACATTCTCAGTAGAGAATCTTTGTGCAACAGAAGCATTAGATATTTCTAGCATTACTTTTTCTGGTTTAGATGCTGCAGACTATTCAGTAACAAGTTCTTCAACATTTACAATTGCTGGCAGTGAAGCACAAGATGTTGTTGTTAATTTCGATCCTACAGCAAATGGGACTCGTTATGCTACTATGGTTATTAACAGTAATGATGCAGATGAAGCGGTTTACTCAATTGTATTAAATTGCACAGGAGGTTTATATGCTACAGAACCAACAGAACCTGCTACTTCTCTGAATTTTTCAAACATTAAAAGTTATCGTTATACTGCCACGTTAGCGGGAACGTCTGGTTCAGAAGGATACTTAGTACTTCGCAAAGCAGGTTCGGCTGTAACTGGAGCACCTGCAGATGGTCAAGTATATGGTTTAGGAGATCCAATTGGTGATGCAAAAGTGGTTTACATTGGATTAGCTGGAGTATTTAATCCAAATGATGTTGTAGAAAATACGAACTACCATTTTGCAGTTTATTCTTATAATGGCTCTGGTGTGGTGCGTAATTATCTTCAAAGCAATCCACTTACAGCGAACATATCTTCAGCGGCAAATAACTTTGGAACACTATACGCTGGAATTAATACTGCAAATGCAACATTTGTAAGTGATCTTCAAGTATTGATAAATCCACATACTTCTACTTTCTACGGAAACTACGATGAAACAATGGTGCGATTGTTTGAAGCGCGTGATACAACTGATGGGCAACGTGTGATAACATGTGTTTATTCAGGTGAACAGTATTTATATTCTGAACCATATGGCTGGTCTTATATGAGTCGTGAGCATACCTACTGTCATGCTTGGATGCCAACAAATCCGGCTGACAATCCTGAAAAACCTGAATACAATGATCAACACCACCTTTTTCCAACTCAGTTTGAGAATGTAAATCAAGTGAGACTTGATTACCCATTAGGAGAAGTAGTAACACCTGCATCAGTTTACTTAGGGTGTAAAATTGGACAAAATGCAAATGGGAAACTTGTATTCGAACCACGTGATGCGCACAAAGGAGACGCAGCACGTGCACTTTTCTACATGTGCGCAACATATAATGGTGTTTCAGGAAATAATTGGGGCTTACCAAATACATCAACTCGTTATCAAGATCAAAATATCTTGAGAAAATGGCATTACCAAGATCCTCCAAGTAGTTATGAAAAAGCTCGTAACGAATTCCTAGATTCACTTCAAGGAAATCGCAACCCGTTCATTGACCATCCAGAATATGCTTGCTACATAAATTTCCAAACAATGGAATACATTGCAGGTGCAGCTGAACCATGTAGTAACACAAATGTTGGATTGGACGAACAAGTTTTAAATGAAATGATGGTTTTACCAAATCCTTCTGCTGGAGTATTTACACTTGTTTTAGAAACTAAATCTGCTGATATCAATCTTGTAGTTACTGATATTACTGGCAAATTGGTACATAATCAACTAATTTCTGGTGGAATTAATCAAACGATTGGTTCTTTGGATCTTCAACATTTGTCAAATGGAGTTTATATTCTTCAAGCAAATGCAAATGGAGCTACTTCAAATGCACGTTTAATAATTCAGAAGTAATAGAATCACTCAAAACAAAAAAGCCGCTCTTCGAAGCGGCTTTTTTGTTTTACAGAGGTGTTCTCATCGTGTTTTGCAATCGTTTCACGTCTCGTTGCAACTGAAGAACTGTGTTGGATAATTCTGTTCGATCTAAATTGGGTTCTGGTAATTCGGAACTTATATAATGGGTGAATTTCCAAATCTCATTTACCGTATTTATTGGAATCTCATACGGCTCATAAATCGGATTGGTAGAACACAATAACAATGTTCCATTCTCATCAATTTGGTTGTACACAATCTTAAAAACAATTCCCTCGTCCTTGGTTACAACAATATAAGGTTGACCATTTCGAATGAAATTCCAATTCTGCAAGAACTCTCCTGTAACCCAAGAACCATCTGATACAGGTGGCATTGAATCACCTATAATGGGAAAAGTTCGATACTTTTTATTGGCGGATAAAAAGGGAAGTTGGAATGTAGGTAGGACTCGAATATACTCGGGATCAGCAAAGCCACTAGTATAACCAGCCCGTGCTTTTATTGGAACAAGCTCAATATTATCTATATTTTCTTGATTAACTGTTGTTGCGATTACTCGTAAATTACTTCCTGTAATATCCTGTGAAACAACCGTTTTTTTAATTGTTCCATTCGTTTCAACTACGCCACTCAAATCAACTTTCAGTAAATCATCTATTGTACAATTATAAAATGCTGCAATTCGAATTAGGTTCTCGCTATTAGGCTCTGCAGAACCGTTTTCATATCCACTCAAAGTAGTTCGCTTTATGGATAAACACTGCGAGACTTCATCTTGAGATTGCCCCTTCTGCTTACGTAGAAACTTAAGATTGGCTGAAAGCATAGTCATGTTTTTTGTCAAAAATACAAAAATGTCCGGAATCATGGCACTTATTGCCATAATTTCCATCAGCCTAATAATATTAGATTTGTTGGATGAATTCAAATTAACGAACTTCGTTCCATGCGTTATCTTCTACTTGTCTCTATTTTGCTATTTGGTGCGAAAAACCTGAATAGTCAGACCGAAAAAGTAATCTCTAACAATCGTTATTCAGATCATTTTTTAGCTGGGGTTATCAACATTTGTATAAATGAAAGTTCAAGTGATCTATTTCCTCAACAACTAACTCAATTTCTACAGAACACTTCTGCGATTCAGATTAGCAAGAAATTTCCACACGCTAAAAAACCTGAAACAGTATTTAATAAAAGGGGGGAGAAATTAGCTGATCTAACAGGTATCTATCGGGTCACTTTTTCGGAAAACACCGATTTGATTAAAATAATTGATGCTTTGAAGAAAATGCCTGAAGTAAAATATGCAGAACCACACTTCATTCCTTCTTTATGTTATGTTCCTAATGATACCCGAATTGCAGAACAATACTCTTTAACTCGTTTAAATGCTTTTGCAGCCTGGGATTTACATCAAGGTGATACATCTGTTGTGGTTGGAATTACGGATACTGGTTATGATCCGTTCCATCCCGATCTTACGAATAACATTCAACGCAATTACGCAGATCCGATTAACGGAATTGATGATGATAATGATGGCTTCATAGACAATTATATGGGTTGGGATACTGGCAGTAATGATAATAACCCAACTTCAGATGGGAATTATCACGGTCAACATGTAAGTGGTCTTTCATCTGCAAGTACTGATAATGCTATTGGGGTTGCTGGAACGGGATTTAAATGCCGCTTCATCCATGTTAAAGTTGCTAATGTGGATGGTATTCTTTCTGGCGCCTATGAGGGAATTGTTTATGCTGCCGACCATGGCTGTAAAGTGATTAACTGCTCTTGGGGCGGAACAACTTATAGTGAAATGAATGCCGATATAATAAGATATGCTGCTATAAATAACGATTGTGCTGTCTTTGGTGGAGCAGGGAATAATAGTGATGAAATTGCTTTCTATCCAGCCATGTATCCTTATGCAATGGCTGTTGGATCTACAAATAATCAAGATTTCAAATCTGGATTCTCTAATTATGGATACAATTTAGATTTGTGTGCACCGGGTGATTTAGTTCTTTCAACCTGGTCGAATGGTGATTACTTTTCTACAGGAGGAACCTCCATGTCTTCACCAACAGCAGCTGGTTGTGCTGCACTTCTTAGGGCTGCTTTTCCCTCGTATTCGAGCCAACAAATTTGCGAACAACTAAAAGTCACTTGTGATCAAGTCGACAACCTTTCATCTAATCTTCCTTACCAAGGAAAAATGGGATACGGTCGAATTAATATGTTCCGATCACTTTCTGAAACCGGACACCCGTCAATAGTGCTGAATGAAATTA
>JBIKOC010000007.1:0-13920 GCA_044358335.1 Flavobacteriales bacterium
TCATCATCAATAAAAACCCTAGAAATAGTATGCGTTTATTCATGCGTAATTAGATTAGAATCTACCTTTCAACTTATTTTTAATTTTTTATACACCGTACCGATTTTCCATTCCACTTATAATCACCGCCTCTATTTACATTGCCGGTATCTTTATTTAAACTACGAATAAGAGCCCCTACAAGATTTGATTCTGTTGATGTCCACCAAGTTCCGCTATTGCCCGGAGTCGTAAAGCCCAACTCACCTCTGCCACCTCCCGGCAGACCTTGAAAATTAGATTCGTTTGTAGCACCTGCATTTGGAGCATTCCAACCGGTTACACTTTTTAATTTACCTCCTGCAATGCTGCTTTGGATACTTAACGTTTCAGGATTATACGATGGATCAAGTTCTTCGATAAGTATATTCCATTCGGCATCTGATGGAACGTGCCAGCCCGTAGGACATAGATTTCTGTCATCTACCGCAGTGTACCAATTATACAACTTTCCATAAATTAATTCATTGGCAGGCAAATTTTCGTTAGCGCACCAAGCCCCTTCGGTCTGCATTTGCCATTGTTGTTGACTGTCGCTAATGTTGGGTATTAGATCACCATTGGCATAATGCGATGAACGATAGTTTTTAGTCATCCAAATTTGGTTTCCTATAAATACGGTAGGATACACATTGTTGTCGAAGTCGCTTACTGTTCCAAATTGGTGAGTACATGTTTGAATTATACCGGCATCGGCGCCTTCATTTCCAACATAGATTGTTTGATATGAACTTGCATGGAGCGAGTCGAAATTTATCGCCTCAAATCCACGAATAATATAGGTGTCGGGAGCGCAAGTTTGAATGTTAAATTGTCCTTGATTGGTAAAATATAAATTAGTGCCAAATTCAACATAGCCATTTTCAACAGGAAGATTATTGCATTCAACTAATACACCTGTTAGTGGATAACGTCCATCTAAAGTGGCAGTAATAGTATCTATAAGTGCTTGCGAACCGCTTGGTAGAATTTCGGAATACGCTAAGGCCCAATCGGAAGTAGATGAGCAAGTAAGATAGGTTTTAATAGTGAGTTGTTGGTTTTTAGGCACACGTCCGCTGAACTCGCCGTTTGAATTGGTATAGGAAACTCCCGAACCCATTGTTTGAGTTACTACATTAACCAATGCATCCGAAATGGGACTTCCATTACTTGCATTAACAGTTCCTAAAAGATCATTAAATTCTTCAGGTCTGTCGCAGTTCCACCAGCTAAAATGTGGCGCTTGCCCAATGTAGAAACTACCTTGTCTTTGCGCAATCCCTTCATGCTTCCAAATTCCTTGCATTTCGTCAAAGCTCCACCAATCAATAGTTTGCGGAGCCTCCGATAACATCGATTGCGGAATAACAAACCTTAAAGTGGCTGTTGCACCCGGTGCCAATTGTAATTCATTATCGTTTAAATCGCGTAACTCTATATTCGCCATTCCAAAAGAACGCAGCAGTCTTAATGAGTCGTTCATGGCACCCAATAATTCGCCCGGCATTTGGTCGAACATAGAATTTGAAGTAGGGTCTAATGCCTCGGCAAACACTTTAACTAAGCCTGCATAAGATTGATTATTTTCATTTACAAAAGCGTTTGCGGGGAATGTTATATTGAGAGGACCAGAGCTTACAGTGCCACCAATACCGCCATAGAAGCTACCCGATTGCGTCATGGGTAAGAGTTGCACATTCACCCGATTGCTGCCGCTTTCGAGGGGTAAAAAGCTGCGTGAGCCTTGGTGGAAGCCCGGTTTTGTGATGGTGATGTAACCAAGCTTGTCGTACACCAAAATGTTATTCAAGAAAAACACGCCATTTAGGTCGGTGCGGGTTTCTTCGCCGCCGTATGGAGAACTTACGATGGCATTCATTTCTGGAGCGCCTGTTGGACCACGCACAACGCCCATTACTGAAGCCGTGCGCAAATTGCCTAATTGTGCAGGATCGAGCGCGGTTCCATCGGTATGTGTAATGCTATCAATTTGCGCAACAGGAATTTGACTCACAAAACCATTGAACTGAATAACACGCAAAGTCCGCTGACCATCGATTTCGGCAGTTTCTACTTTATCAATCAAAGCAGTTGGAATGCGCAGTACCGGTTGGTTGTGGCGGTGAATGTTTTTCAAAGTTTGGGCATCCATCCGCAGTCCGATCATCATCAATAAAAACCCTAGAAATAGTATGCGTTTATTCATGCGTAATTTGATTTGAAACTTCTTTTTCATATATCCCCGGACTGAAGTCCGATGCTGCTTGATGGATACTTTTCAATTTTAACTTTCAACTAAAAATCAACGTTTCATGAACGCCTTCGAAATCACTAATTCACCTGAAGTGAGTGTGCAAAAGTATTGTCCGGCTGCTAGCTTTGTTAAATCAAGAGCTAATTCACCAGTTGGGCTTGATTTAAGGGATTGCTCAAGTAGTTTTTCGCCTTTGAGATTATGAATGCGAACTTGAATGGTTGAACTTACTTTCGGCAATGAATAGCGAACATTCAGTTGCTGATCTGCTGGGTTAGGGTAGAAGCTCAATGTGGGACGTTCCACAATTGTTTCAATTTTTGTTATGTCCTCAGGATAATACTGATATTTCGACAATGCATCCAACTCTATGGAAACAACACTTTCATCGGTCAACCGTATATAGATGTTCATTGAATCGAAATCCATTCGTCGTACTTCATCAATCGAATATATTTGCATGGATTCATCATTCAAATAAAAATAAAGTTGTTGAGCATTCACATTAAATGCTGTGAATGCTAATATTATTACTGCAATCAGACGAATAATCATAGAGATAGGTGTTGACTTATGTAGAAGTATAAACATAGATAGATTTTCAATAATTCGCTACTAAAAGTGCAAATAGGTTGTTTGGCAATAAAATAGCTGCTTTGTAACCCGTTCATTTTCCTTTTTTATTCATTTCTTTTTTCAATTTCCAAGAACAATTTCTCAAAACCTATATTTGCAGTATGCTCCTTCGCGTTGTCATCCTTTTTTTTTCGCTTTTTCTTGGTGTTTCGGCTTCATCTCAGTCGTTGGAAAAGGGCTTTGAAGCATTAAAGCAGTATGATTTCTTTTTAGCGAAAAAGGTATTTACAGCTAAACTGAAAAAGAATCCAGTACCTGCACATTTCGGTTTAGCTCAAGTGCGATATGATCGATTGAATCATTTTCATTCACTCGATTCTGCATACGTGAATATGCTCAAAGCTGATTCTGCTTGGAAATTATTAAAACCTTCGAAGAAGATAGATTTTTTAGAATACGGTATTTCCGACACTGCTATTTCTGGATTGACCAATCGGATTTTGGAAGCTGCATTTATTCGTGCCAAACAGCAAAATACTCCATCCGGCTACGCCTATTTTCGTTCATTTTTCAAACAATCCACTCGCTTAGATGAGGCTTATAAACTGGAAATGGCTCGTGCATATTTTCTAGCTGATAGTTTGGGGAAATCGGATGATTTGAAAGCATTTCTAAGCAATTATCCTGAAGCGATTCAAAAGGAACAAGCATTACGTCGGCTCGATGATGTGTTATTCTTAGAAGAAACCAAGGAACAATCTCGTGAGCAGTTTACAGCATTTGTTACTAAATATCCTACTTCAGCTCATAAAGGAGAAGCCGAAGATGCGCTGTATGCATTGATGGCACCACAACGTAGTCGAGAAACATTATATGAATTTGTAAAAGCCTTCCCTCAAAACCGGAATGCCGATGAAGCTTGGGATTTGATCTATGCAGATTTCACTTCCGACCAACGGGTGGAGAGTTTTGAAGCATTCAAAAAAGCTTATCCTGAATATCCCTATCCCGATCGTCTTAATCGTGATTTCAACTTAGCTGGAATTCAGCTCTATCCAGCTGTTCAAGGTGAATTGTGGGGCTTTGTAGATTCTACAGGGAAAGTTGTTTTAACTTATCAATACGAGGAAGTTTGGTCGTTTTCAGAAAATCTTGCCATGGTGCGATTTGAAGGAAAAGTTGGGTATATCAACAAAGCCGGAATTCGCGTGGTTCAACCCATTTACAATGACGGAGAACCGTTTCACAATCAAGTAGCCATAGTTGAAAAGGATGGTTTATATGGAATAATTGATCAAAGGGGGAAAGTTGTTTTACCTACAGAGTTTGAAATTGTTGATGGTCCTGACAATGGTTACTACATCATCAGTAAAGGTGAGTTTTACGGTTTTGCTGATGCGAAAGGAAAAATAATTCAGGAGCCGATTTATGAAAATATGGATCCGTTTTCGGAAGGCTTGGCTGCCGTGACAAAAGAAGGACTGACCGGATTTGTTGATACTACCGGAAAATTGGTCATCCCATTTTTGTATGAAGATGTTATCCTGTTTGAAAAAGGTCGCGTTCGTGTGATGAAAAACGATCGTGTTGGATTAATCGATCAAACCGGGAAAGAAATTATTCCACTCAAAAATGATCGTATTGGTAAGTTTCAGGAAGGATTAGCTCGTGTGAGTCGAGATGGAAAATGCGCATTTTACGACATCAACGGGAAAGAAGTCATTTCGTTTCAACCAACTTGTTCTTCACCTATTTTAGGCATAGATGGCTTTAGTGAAGGATTGGCTCGAGTGGAAAAGAAAGGTAAAAAAGGCTACATCAACCGGAAAGGAAAATTAGTAATCCCATTGGAGTGGGAGGAAAGCGGATATTTTATTTGGGGCAGAGCTCCTTTCAAAAAGAAGAATCGCTGGGGATATTTAACTACTCAAGGAAAAGTCGCGGTGGAAGCTCAGTTTGATGAAGCATATCCATTTGTCGACAGTCGAGCTCGGGTGAAGAAAAAAGGAAAATTCGGACTTATTTCAACCGATGGTTCTGTTCTTTTGCCCTTCGAATGGGATGAATTACAAGAAGATGCAGGATGGTATGTAGCTGTGAAAAATGGTAAGCAAGTTTTATTTGATACTCAGCTAAAACCCCAATCAGAAGTTATTTGGGATGAAATACGTCGAACCAGCGATAAAGAAGTGTTTCAATTTACCGTTGGAAGCAAAATGGTTTTGTACCATACCGGAATGAAGAAAATATTCTGGGAGGAACATTGATGATGTGCTGATGTGCTCCCTTCGACAGGCTCAGGGAGCGAAGTTTATAAGCTACAAAGTCCGAGCGCTGAGCTTGTCGAAGCGTGCTGTTTTATTTGATGTGCTGATGTGCTTTTTGATAGCGTTATATTATAACCGCGCGCTAAACTTGTCGAAGCGAGCTTATTTATCTGATGTGCTGTTTAGGCAATTCTAAAAATGTTTAATTCGGTAAGAAGAATCTTTTAGAGTTAAAGAATCAAACGTGTTGATTACGTGGTATATAGTTCATAGCTTCATGAAATTAAGTCTTAAATTCAACATACGAAGAGGTTCTGTGTTATGTTTGCGCCCACTTGGATAAATCGAGTCAGTGTACTGCTGATTCTGTGAGATTTGGTTAGGAAAACTGCGCATGACAACACTACAAAGAGGTAAAATTAAGCTTCTGCAATATTGGGGATTTATTGGAATTCACTTTCTCCCATTTTTAGCCATTTTTACTGGAGCTTTTGCATTCGATTGGTATTTAGCACTTGCGCTGTATTTAATTCGGATGTTCTTTATTACAGCTGGCTATCACCGGTATTTCTCGCACCGTACGTTTAAGACTTCTCGTGTGTTTCAGTTTATTTTGGCCTTCATGGCTCAAACCAGCATGCAAAAAGGTGCATTATGGTGGGCTGCTAATCACCGTATTCATCACAAGCACAGCGATACTCCTGCCGATCCTCATTCGGCAAAGTTGTTTGGATTCTGGTATGCTCATGTGGGCTGGATTGTTGGTCCCGACTTTAAAGAAACCCGCTATGATCTAATTAAAGACATGGCTAAATATCCCGAATTAGTATGGCTCAATAAGTATCATTGGATTCCGGCTGCTTCATTAATGGTCTTTTGTTTATTCCTTGGGAATTATGTGAATGGTGCAGGAATACTCGATTTTCAAGCAGGTGTTAGCACGCTATTAATCGGTTTCTTTTTAAGTACGGCTGTCCTATATCACGGGACTTTCACCATCAATTCACTCATGCACGAAATTGGCTATTCACGCTATAAAACAACCGACGAGAGTAAGAATAGTGTCATTCTCGCTTTGATAACATTAGGCGAAGGCTGGCACAACAATCACCATTACTATCAAAGCACAGCACGACAAGGATTTTATTGGTGGGAAATTGATATCGCATACTACATCATTCGCCTACTCGGTTTGTTCAGAATAGTTTGGGATATTCGCGAAGTACCGAAACATGTTAAAGACGGTAATCATTTGAAGAATGCTGCTTAGATACAAGAAGCTAGTGCAAATACTACATACTCGATAAAGAATAATCCCCAAAAAAGCATGTAGAATTGCTTGATGGATGTATCGTTTGTTAAATCGAGCCGGTAAGCCATAAAGAGGAAAAGTGCCCACAGGATTGCATGGCTCGAAATCATGAATATGGGAGCTGGTATCTGACTTATTGCTGCAAGAATTATTACACTCAAATAGGCTAGTGAAACAACCAACAATCCTGCTCTAAAAGCACCTGTTCGTCCCGTTTTTACTGCTAAAGTTTGAAATGAATATTCTTCATCACCTCGTGTATCAGGAATGTCTTTAAACCAGGCTATACCCAAGCTAAAAGCTACTACAAAGATGATAAGCGATCCGATAAATGGATTGAATTCGTATTGATGTAAAAACGTTTGTTGGAAATGCCAATAAAATCCCAAATTAATTAGCACTCCTCGAACCAAAGCAATAGCCGAAGCTGCAGCTAAATGACTTCTTTTTAGTTTCAAAGGTGGAAGAGAATATGCAGTGCCAATGAGCATAATGCTGGTGATTAATCCCAAGAATGGTAGCGACAAATACGCTGCTGAAATCATGGAAATTCCTCCACAAATAAGAACGATTACTAAAGCTGCCGACCGACTTAATTCGCCTGATGCAATGGGTAACCAGGGTTTATTGACTTTGTCGACATCCACATCTGACCATTGATTTAAGCCCGTGATGTATATGTTGCAGCCCCAAGCACTGAGTAAACTGATGCCAACAATTAGCAAATGGTCGATTGAAAACGCACTTCCATTTAGCGCAATTATATAGAGTGCGATGATACTGAGCGTGCTTCCAATAATGGTATGTGGGCGACTAAATTGCCACAGAATTTTGAGTTTATTCATGATTTTCGGGCACTATGTAAAACCAACTGACAGGTGCCCACCAAGGCCCATGAATTCCAGAATTTATCAAACATCCTGCTGGTAGATGTTGTTTAGCATGAGTACTCATTTTAGTATGAGTTTCTGATTTAAATACACTTACAACTCCATCCCAAGTGATTGTAAATAGGTTAATTGGTAGTATGTAGGTGAATAATAATCGCGTCCATGAAAAGGGTTTTACGAGAGGTGCTAAAAGTATTTGACCAATAGTAGTGGTGAAAATAATTTTGAGCAAAACCAACAAATTGGGCTGTAATACTTCTGCCACAAAAAATCCCTTCTTACCATGTTGTTGGATTAATTGTGCTTTTTGTTTAGCATCGAAATGATGGTAAGCATTAAAAAGTGTACGAATATCTTTTTGCTGAGATTGCCAGGTTAGCGCATCAATTACATTTTCATTTGCATTTACCTGATTTGGTAATTTAGTTGGAAAACCCGGAAATAAATCGGTTAACTCCAACCGAAAGTGTTCCCATTTTTTATCTGATTTTCTCAGTTCCTTTAATACTGATAGTGCTGGTCCACCATTGCCCGAAGCAAGATCGGTCCAACTGTTTGCTTGAGCCCAATTTGCTGCTTCCGCGAATTTTTCTTGGATGGGTTTATACACGCCAAATTGAGCCACCAGCCAGCCGATGTAAGCTGTTTGCATGTCGCGCAATACTTTTGGAAACCACGATTTATCCTCCCATTCAAACATCTTCTACAACTATGGGTTATCTTACACAAACCTATGCATAAGGATTCAGTCATTTTAATTTTTTCGGGATTGTTGGTGTTATTTATTTCTATAACGCTCGAAGTGCTGTCTCGAAAAGGATTTCTACCCCAGTGGATTGGAAGGAAATTGCTGCACATCTCGGCTGTCAGCACTTGTGCATTGGTGCCTTTGTATCTAGAGGATTTAATGCTTCTTCAATGGATTGTTGTGATAGCCGAATTATTCTTAATTTATTTGGTGTGGAAAGGATTTCTATTTGAAGAAGAACATAAACGAAAAAGTTGGGGCATAGCTTTATTTCCCTTGCCATTTCTTGCTTTCCTATTTTTATTCGAAGAACAACGTTGGTTGATTGCTTTCCCCATGCTCATTCTTGCCTGGAGCGATGCATTGGCTGCTATTATAGGAATTACATCAGCCAAACGCCATTTTGCCATGAGCGGAGATCCCAAATCGCTTTCGGGTAGTTTGGCATTTTTTAGTACGAGTGTGTTTCTATTTCTTTTAGCCAGATTCGGATTTTTTCCGCTTTTCCCTAATTGGATTGATATTCCCATCATAACCTTTTTGCTTTTAGCAATATTATTTTCGATTATTCTGACTGCTGTTGAAGCACTTGGTTCTCAAGGTTCTGATAATTTATTTATCCCAATAGCAGCTTTATTATTGTTTTTGCGCATGGACGAGATTCTCGCGCACATTCAAGAATTTTCTGTACTTGTTTTGATTGCTGGATTATTTCTCTTTATTACCATTCGAAAAAACTCCTTGAGTCCGAGTGGTGCATTTACTTCAGCATTCATGGGAATTTCAGTTGCTGAATTTGCTGGTTTAGAATGGCTGATTTTACCTGCTGTTTTTTTCTTAAGCAGTACACTGATAGGGCGATTCTTTAAAGGAAAAACTACTCACAGTGATTCAAAACAAGGTAAAGCTCGTGATGCTGTTCAAGTTGTTTGTAATGGTGGTGTTTATTGGGTGATGGCTATACTACTTCCTTATTTTCCAGATTTTAGTTTAGCCATGATAGTTTCGATGGCGATTGCAACATCCGATACTTGGGCTTCGGAAATAGGAATTGGATTGAAAGGGAAAACGTATGATGTGATTCGTTGGAAAACCCTGCCAGTTGGAGTTTCGGGAGGTGTTTCAATTGAAGGAAGTTTAGCTGGATTATTCGGCTCTTTATTAATTGTACTAATTGGTAGTTATTTATTTGAAATGTCATTTTATACCATTGTTTTATTGAGTAGTTTGGGTTTTGTAGGAATGTTATTGGATAGTATAATAGGTTCAATTTTTCAAGCTAAATACCTCAGTAAAGCTGGGCTTTCAGATGAAAATTTGGGGCTGAAATCTCAACTAGTTAGTGGTTTCTCTTGGATGTCGAACGACTGGGTTAACTTAATAAGTAATATTTTAATTACAGCTTTATCGTATTCTTTTATTCATATGGGGAGTTTTTAATGCGCTAATGTTTGAATAGCTTCTAATTACTCGAAAGAAACTGCAATCAGAATCAAACTCACATATAGCGGATTTGCTCATGAACATAGTCTCGTTTCTATCTGCAATCTTGCTAAGTCAATAACCAAGAAATAATGTCGAATTAATCCTAAATCCCTTCCAAATAAAAAGGCTCATCAACCAAAATTCTGGTAAATGAGCCTTCTTGTTTTATGCCAATTTATTTAGCCTTTTCGCTTCCACACATCGGTTCTGCCAATGAGTGAAATGCCAATATAACCGCGAACATCGAGCGTGTTCTTATCGGGCATAGTAATTTTACAACTATATGTTT
The DNA here is from genome assembly GCA_044358335.1 of Flavobacteriales bacterium. GTDB lineage: Bacteria > Bacteroidota > Bacteroidia > M30B66 > M30B66 > CALQRR01. Next base: position 9,843 of record JBIKOC010000007.1, read on the forward strand.
TTCCTTCTTCCGGATCGTATATCGTCCCACCTTTCCAAACACCATCATCGTAAACGAAATTCTTCAATAATAAATAACCCATGATAGGTGTGTTTCGCTTAGTTGGTTCTGGGTTTTTCTTGTCCACTTTAGGTTTGTGAGTAATTGAATCTATTGGTTCTTTTAACCAAATGATGGCACCATAATAATGATCGCCCGTTTTATAAATTCGAACATTGGCTTTCCCACTACTCGGAATCCAAGTTCCTTCGATATCACTTTCCTTTTGTGAAAATGCTAGGTGACTTGTTAATACAAGTGCTAATGAGAAAATTAAACTCAATGATTTCATTTTTCTAATTTTTAATTTCATGAACATTTCCCAAACTTATTTATTTCGTTTGAAAATCCCCAATACTGTTTTACCAATTTCATTTAAACGAAGTAAATGCTATGTTAAAGAAAGTAAAAAATATACGTTTCAACAAAATTTAAAAGGCTAGTTGAATTTAGAGATTTCCAATTTGCGGTAAGGATAGCAGCGGAAAACCCGCATTGCAGCTGTAGCTTTAGCGAAAGCTAGCAAGAGGATTTGAAGCGAATAGCCTGGCTCGACCGCCCTGAAAATGAAACTTAATTATTTGGGATATTCAGTCCGAACGTGATAGATGTTCATGAGCATTTTCTTGAACAGTTTTTTGATGGCGGTGATATCCTTAAATGTGATGTTGGCATTGATGTATTGATTGTCCTCGATTTGCTGGCGGATGATGTCTTCGACCAATTTATCGATGGTATCGCTGTTGATTATTTTTAAACTTCTCGAGGTTGCTTCTACAGCATCAGCCATCATAACCACGGCTGTTTCGCGGGAAAATGGAATGGGGCCAGGATAACGGAAAGCAGCTTCATCGACTTCGGCTTCTGGGAAATTCCGCAAGAATGAACGGTAGAAATATTGAACTCGGCTGTTTCCGTGGTGTGTGCGGATGAAATCGATAATTTTTTCGGGAAGCGAATGTTTACGGGCAAGCTGAATTCCACGTTTAACGTGTGATATAATTAAACGGGCACTTTCGTCGAAATCGAGCTCATCGTGAGGATTCACGCCCGTTACTTGATTTTCGATGAAGTAACGAGCCAGTTCCATTTTTCCAATATCGTGGTACAAAGCACCCGTTCGGGTAAGTAGTGTATTTCCCCCAATTCGTGAAATAGCAGCTTCGGCCAAATTTGCCACTTGTAAGGAATGCTGAAACGTTCCAGGAGCCTGTAATGCCAACTGTTTGAGGAGAGGATTATTGGTGTCGGATAATTCGAGTAATGACACATCACTCGTAAAACCAAAAACTTTCTCTATGAAATAAATAATCGGGTAGGAGAAAAGTGAAAGTGCAGCACTAGCGCCCAACCAAGACATATCGCGGTATCGAATAGCAGATGGCTGACCTTCGACCATTAACGTAATAGCACCATAGCAAGCTAAATAAGCAAACGTAAGTAAGGTAATGGTGATGAATAATTGCGAACGTTTACGCATGTTCACAATGCTGAAAATACAGGCAATACCACCGGTCATTTGAATGATGAAAAACTCAAATGGATTCGGCACCAAAAAACCGATAATCATGATGGTGAGCAAATGTGCAAATAGCGCCAATCGTGTATCGAAAAAAGAGCGGATAATGATGGGCATGATGCAAAATGGAAAGATATAAACACTAACCACATGCATGCGTGTGAGCAAACTAACGAGCACCACTTCGACCACCACCAAACTGAACAGGAAACTGAGTTTGAGCGAGTCTTCGAACAAATCGCGGCGAAGCAAAATGAGGAATAAAAGCAGCATCGCCAAGAGAATGGTGATCATTCCTGCTTGTCCAGCAATAACCCAAAATGAATCGATTTGCAAGGAACCTAATTGAGCCTCATATTCTTGTCGGACCGATTCAAGAATCTGATATTTTTCGGGAGTAACGAGTTCGCCTTTGGTAATAACGAGTTCGCCTTTACTCACCATTCCACGCGTTAAGGAAATATTGCTGATTGCTTTTTCGCGAGCCGATTGGGTGAGTTGATCGCTATAAAAAACGTTGGGTGTGACGAAGCGTTCAAAGAAAAGTTTTAACTCAGGGTCTTCCCAATTGTTGCTACCATAGAGGTTGGTAGCGAGGAAATCCATTGCTGCATTTTTGGTGTAGTAATCAGAAATGCGTTTTTCTTCGGCAATGTTATCGTGCATTTCGACCACCAAATTGGACGCACTTTTTTCGGGGCTATCGAGTACGTTTTGGATAATTCCTTTTTCATACAGATTCGACAACCATTCGCGTCCATTTTCGAGAATTTTTAGTCGGTCCTTTCGAGCTGGTGCATACGCGCTTGCATCAACGCCTGTAACACGACGAATGAAGCTATCGAGTTCGGCTGGTAAGTCGCGTTGTTTTTCGAATAAAACCTGCGAATCGTGCACATAATATTTCTTTCCTGCACGTTCGATGAGATTGGTTTCTTCGCGTATTTCGGAATCGGATTTATTGATGGCAAAATCGAATGGTGCTATAAAATCTTCATGCAGCCAAACTTTACCTTTTACAAATTCGAAACGGAATTTTCCTTCACGCGGCATGACGTAAACCATGAGCGCAACACTGATGAAAAAGATCGTCAGTTTAACAATCAGATTGTGCTGATTGGATAGATAAAAAAGCAATTTACGCGTAGTCGCCATCGTCGACGAATATACGGCTAATCAGAAAAAGCTGGATTCCGAAAATGATTAAGCTAGATGAAGCTTCATTTTTTGAAATAAATCCTCTGGATTGAATGGTTTATGCACGAAATCGTTCATGCCACATTTCGAATACATTTCCCAAATTTCGTTCGCCTCCGATGCCGAAAGTGCAATAATGGGTAATTTCCCAAAATGATCGCCTTGAAGTCGACGTATCGATCGTGTAGCTTCGTAACCATCCATTTCGGGCATTTGTAAATCCATCAACACCAAATCAACTTCGTTTGCTTTTACTTGAGCCAATGCCTCTCGTCCATTGTTGACCACTTATAAATCAACGCCCCAGCCTTCGAGAAATTTGCGAGCATTTAACTGGTTAATAGCATTATCTTCTGCTAGAAGTACGCGTACATTTTTTAATGCATCTGAAATTATAGAAGGACTTTTTTCCATAACAACCTACTCATAAACTTGGTTAAATTCCAATTCGAAAACGAATTCAGAACCTTGTCCTAACACACTACTTAGATAAATACGACTGTTTTGAGCCTCGATCAAGCGTTTGCATATGGCTAAACCAAACCTGTTCCGCCGTATTGTCGAGACATAAGTAACAGATAACATCACGGATCGAAATGCTCCCTAATACCAGTTTCTAATTGCTTGCACTTCGTTCTCCCAACTCAGTTGCAACGAGGCTTTCCGACAATTTGCTTTTAATCGAGCTTGTTCTTCTTCATTCGACTTATAGGCATCGACCCATGCTGCTAATGCAACTGGATTATGCTGATTGCTGATTTTTCCCACATCGTAGCCTTCCACAATACGTTTGAGTTCGGGCAAGTTGCTCGATAATATTGGAACACCTGCGTGCAAATAATCGAATACTTTATTAGGTAAACTAAATCGGTAATTAATATTCGTGTCTTTATCGAGTGTTAATCCTAAATCGCAGCAACTTGTATAGCGCATCAATTCTGGATAGGGCATGCGATCGATGAATTGTACTTTATCGGAAAGTTGGTGGATTTTCACGTAATCTTTTAATGCAGGAATCACATCACCAGAACCGGCAATCAGTAACAGACAACCATACAGAAATTCCATCATTTGAACAGCTTCTTCTCCACCACGATCTACATTAATTCCATTGCCTTGAAGGATGATGATAAATTTATCTGAAGGCAAATTCAATTCCTGTCGGGTTGCGGGTTTTATAGGAATTGTGGATGGAATGTTTCGCATTACTCCCAATTTAACACCGTATTCTTTCTCGTATAAATCGGCTATGGATTGATTAACCGTAACGACACGTTTTAATTTAGGAAAAATCCAATTTTCGATGTTTTTCCAAATGCCTTG
>JBIKOC010000225.1:0-4102 GCA_044358335.1 Flavobacteriales bacterium
TTAAATGGGAACTCCCGGGAGATATTTCAGCTGCTACTTGGCAAAATGATAAGCTTTGGCTTTTGAGCGATGAACGGGCTGAAGTTTGGCTAACCGATATTCAGTCAACTACTATTATAAAACGTTTCAAATTACCTGTTTTAAATCCCGAAGGCATTGCTTTTCTTCCTGATGGTAAAATGCTAATTGTGAGCGATGATGGACATCGATTATATGTATTTAATGATCCAAATCTTGTCCAAAATGCGGATAAATAAATTCACTCTATTTCTTTTTTTGGGATTAACTTCAAGTGTTAATGCGCAAGTAACTCTTAGTAATGGAGAAAATTCATTAGAAATATCAGGCGTTATTTCTACATACTATAATTATAGAACATTAGAAGATGGAGTAAACGAAAAAGATAAAAATAGATTTAACCTTCGCGATGCACAAATTCAATTAGAAGGTAGAAATGGAAAAAACTGGGAATATAAGTTACAAGTAGACTTTGCCGACCTCACACAAGGCAGTTCTGATCCTGAAAATCCAGGGTTAATGGATGCTTGGATTCAATATAAAGGGCTCAAATGGTTTGATGTTCGTATTGGTTTTGGAAAGATTGCTTGGTCGAGAAGTTCTTTAACTCCCTTTATTTATTCCGCATACTGGCAACGAGCTGAATTTTTAAGAGGCGGTTTTTTAAGTCGTAGAGATATTGGTTTAGACATTTCTAAATCTTTTTGGAAGCAACGCGCTAGTATTGACTTAGGTGTTTATACTGGTTTGGGAGAAGTGAGTTTAAAGGGAGATAATGACGCCAGTGGAGCTTTAGAATATACAGGTAGACTTACACTTGGCTGGCCAACACAATTTCGCAACCGAGAAATCGATGATCGACATGTGAGAAAGCCAATGATCGGAATTGGATTAAGTGCTCGCTATACAAATAGAAAATTGCCTGAAGGCGCCTTCTTTCCTGCTGGTGCTGCGAGCGATTATGGAATAAAAGTTATTAATGGAGAAAAACGAAGTGTTGGTTTTGATATAGCTGCTCAATGGCAAGGTATTTCAGCCCAATTTGAACTAATAAAATCTCAAAATACTCCTCAAGATTCGATCAGCAGTTATTTTCAAGGTTTTTCCAATCAACAAACGGGTGGATATTTTATTTCGGGAGGATGGACCGGTCAGTTAAATTATCACATCAAACCCTTGAAATTAATACTTTCGGCTCGTTACGAGACATTTAACGCAAATGATCTATTAATCGGTGAGAATGAACGCTTATCATCAGCAATCGCTTACCAAATTGATGGATATCAGTCGATGATAAAAGCTCAATTCATTAATATAATTTCTGCTGAAAATATAAATGCACCTGATTGGGTAGATCAATATCGAATCGGTTGGCAATATCAGTTTTAACAGTTCTACCTACAATTTATGAAATTTAAACTTCTATCCCTTTTTGTTTGTATTTCCAGTATAGTTAGTGCTCAGTCACTTAGCAGCGGAAGCATTGCATTTCTTGGCTACCAAACCAATGCTCCCGATGGATTTACTTTTATTACTCTTACCGAATTAGCTCCATCAACTTCCATTCATTTTACCGATAATGGATGGGATGGAAATGCCCTATTTTCGTATGAGGAATCACTAACCTGGATAAGTCCTAATTCAATTCTAGCACCGGGATCTGTAATCTATATTTATGATGATAATGTAACCAATGGAACATCACCCATGGTTGGCTCAGGTTCAGTTACAGGTGAATTACCTAGTTTATCTTCCTCAGGAGATCAAATTTTAGCTTACACGGGAAGCGAATCAAATCCTACATTTATTGCAGCTATTACGAATAGTAATTGGCTTACAACATGCGTAACTGGAACTCCTAATGCTAATGCAACGTGTTTACCTTCACCATTAGTAAGTGGTTTAAACGCTCAGTCACCAGTAAATAGTAGCAGTGTAGTTACAAATATGTTTTTTACTTCATCCACACTTACTGGAACACCGGCTCAAATACTCGCTCAATTAACTAATCCAGCTAATTGGACAATTTCTAATGATATTGCTGTAGCAGGTGCAACCCAATGGCCCAATTGGAACATCGCTATAACTCCTCCAGCTCCAGCAATTGCTAATTTTGAGCTAACAACTTTAAATCTAATCGAAGGTGTTATCCAACAATCCATTGAAATTACATTTAGCACTCCCGTTTTCGGTTCTCAAACACTTTCATTGAATCTAAGTGGAATTACACAAGTTGGAGATTATTCTAGTAATCCATTATTTGTAGGCAATTCAATTCCAATTTCAGTTCCATCGGGAAGTACGAGTGCTTCATTTCTTTTAGGAGCATCCACAGATGGTATTTTTGAAGGTATTGAAACCGGTACCTTAACTCTTGGAAATTTTTCTGGAGGAATGGTAGCTGGAAGTTCCGCTAGTATTTCTATTACGATCGAAGAACCTAATGGTGTTTCCTTAGTCCAACTGCTTGAATCTTCATCAGTAATAAATGAATCGGATGGTTCTCTAACACTATCTTTTTCAATTGAACCACCAGCAACTCAACCGGGTTTGTTTACCGTTCAATTTTCAAACGGGCAAGCCACTACTGCAGAAGATTATTCAACACTACCTGCCACTAACGCTGGTTTGATTGTTTTTCCAGTTCAAACGGGTGAGTCACTCGCTGAAGTTATATTAACGATTACCGATGATCTGATTCCTGAAGGATTGGAAACGATAACAATTAGTATCCTATCTGCTGAAAATGGCTTACTAGTAGGTGGCAACAGTGAAATTGAACTAAGTATTGCTGAGAATGATGCTGAAAACATCCCAACAACACTTTTTATCAATGAATTAATGGCATCCAATACAAATACTATTCTCAACTCAGATGGGAATTACAGTGATTGGATTGAATTATATAATTCAGGCTCAAGTGCAATTGATTTAGCTGGATTATATATTAGTGATGATGAGACGAATCCCTATAAATACATGTTTCCTTCGGGAAGCTCAGAGACAATCATTCCTGCGGGAGGATTTAAAATGATTTGGGCAGATGACAGTACTGAACTAGGTCCTTTACATGTGAATTTTCGCATTTCAAATGCAGGAGAATTTATTGGACTTTATGCAGCTTCTTCAAATCCTATCGAAATAGACACGGTTTATTCACCTGTTTTGGAAGATGATCAATCTTGGGGAAGATCACTTGATGGATCTGGAAACTGGGTGCTTTTTGATGTTGGAGCGACAACTGCTGGTATTTCAAATGCTGAAACAGGATTTACTTCTATTGATTCTATTGATCTGAAAGTATTTCCAAATCCTAGCTCAGAAGTCCTGTACATTCAAAATCAACAAAGCGAAACCATCCAATTTAGTATTTTCACCATTCATGGTCAATTTATTACATCTGGCAGTTTAAGTGGAAACAAAACAATAAATATTTCCGTTTCTGAATTCACTTCAGGCCTATATACGTTAACATTCCTATCAAAAAGGTCTTTTAAACACATGAATGTTAGTATTTTAAATTGATCAATAAGTAGTCAATTCAAAAAAATCAAGTTCTTGTAAAGTTAATAATTTGTTATACTAAACTTAACAAACGCAGTATTTCTGTCATATAAGGTTCATATTTACTAAGTATTTCATAATTTAAAGTCTATATCCTGTTCACGGTTGAGTGGTTACTTTGCCCTGCTAATAATAGCAAACAACAACCAATCCTAACAACCAAATGAACACACAACAACCTTACAGATCAACGTTGTTCAGATATCTGAGCAAAGCCTCTTTGATCCTGTTGATCATTTTATCTGGGAACTTAATAACAACTGCTCAAGTTGCTGTTTTCTCTGAATCGATGGGCACCGTAGGAGGAAATACTACTCTTGCAGCTCATGAAACTGCTAATGGATTTGATAATGACTCGTATACCATGACCGATGGTTATGCTGGTGCTAGTTTAGCAGATATTCGTACAACAAACAATTCTACTGGTTATGTTGGAGCAAGTGGATTAGCAAATGTATTTTTTACAGGTACTGGAACTCGAGGTTTTCAAATTGAGGGAATTTCTACGGTTGGTTTAACT
>JBIKOC010000008.1:0-13912 GCA_044358335.1 Flavobacteriales bacterium
GTGTAAAAATATCATATGCATTATTTCTATTCGTATTGATTTGCCTAGAAAACTCAGCAACTTGCATACGCTTGCTCCTTAGTCTCGCATGAATTTCTTCTCCGATATGAATCATACCCTAATTATATTCAATTAAGTGATTTAGCTATCAAAAATGCAAAAATATATTGAAAAGAAAGTGAATTATTATTTATTTATTAATCAAGCTGCCATGATTCCTTTGGCATAATGTACTTTTATTTACAAATATGTAACTATATCGACTTAAATGCGAGTCCGGAAACTAGTGCATCTCTTAAATTGAGTGGTTTGAAATCCAAGTTTCTAATGTTTCAATAAATTCGGAAGGTTTTTCTGCATGCAACCAATGCCCAGCATCCTGCATTACTTCAAATTTAGCATTGGGAAATTGATTCAATATTGCTGGATAATCTTCTGGTTTTATATAATTGCTTTTCGCTCCTCGATAAAATAAAGTAGCTATTTGACAAATCCCCGAATCAAGTGACTCGCCAATATTTGCAATGGTTCTTCTAATGACAGGAAGGTTGAATCGCCACGCAAATTGATTTTCTCCAAAACGAGATAAATTTTTCAATAAAAATTGACGTGTTCCGAAGTCTGGAATGAACTCGATTAATTGGTTTTCAGCATCCAGTCTCGACTTCAAGCTCGATAAATCAATACTCGATAAACCGTTTATAATTTCACTGTGATGTGGTTTATAATAGCGAGGGCCAATATCAGCAATAGCCAATGAATTCAGTCTTTCGGGATAAGTTAGTCCAAACAACATCGCCACTTTTCCGCCCATGCTATGACCAATTAAGTGAATTTTATTCAAGCCCAAGTCATTAATCGTTTCTAATACATCCGAAGTCATTACTCGGTAATTCATTTCATCTGAATGATCCGATTGCCCATGATTTCTTAAATCAAACGTGTAAACACAGTACTTCTCTCCTAATTTCCTAGCAATGCTTGTCCAATTATCACTTTGTCCAAATAGCCCATGCAGAATAACAATAGCTTCTCCTGTGCCGAAATGTCGCTCAAATAATTTCATTTAGCTGGCGTAGATAAATTTGAACGGTATTTTCCAATCCTAAATATAAAGCTTCAGAAATTAAGGCATGTCCGATTGATACTTCCAACAAATCAGGAATATGTTGAGCGAAATATTTAAGATTTTGGCTATTCAAATCATGCCCTGCATTCAATCCTAATCCTAATAGTTTTGCTCTAAGTGCTGCTTTTACGTATGGTTCGATTGCTTGTTCAGGATTTGAAGAATAATGTCTTGCATAGGCTTCGGTATACAACTCTATTCGGTCAGCTCCTGTTTTAGCAGCCTGTTCGTATAAATCGAGATTCGTATCCATAAATAGGGAAACACGAATTCCTTGCTGACGTAACTCGGTTATGACTTCATGCAAAAAAGAAAATTCTTTTAAAGTATCCCAACCGGCGTTTGAAGTCAAGGCTTCTGGAGGATCAGGAACTAAGGTGACTTGATGAGGCTTAGCTTTTAACACCACATCTAGAAATGAACGAGAAGGATAACCTTCTACATTAAATTCTGTTTTTAAAATTGGCTTCAGAGAGAAAACATCCTCGTATGTTGCATGTCGTTGATCGGGCCTTGGATGTATTGTTATGCCTTGAGCCCCGAATCGTTCTAAATTCAGAGCTGCATCAGCGACATTTGGATAATTCGAACCTCGTGAATTCCTTAAAAGCGCAATCTTATTGATGTTAACACTAAGTTGAGTCATGTGTTATTATTTGTGTACAAATCTACGAAACACCTTTTGCACGTTGGAGAAGATATTTCTATTCGCTACGTTTGCCAACAAGGTGAAACAATTTTCTGCCACAAACGTTTTCAAAACAACAAGAATTAGTTTCCATTATGCTTGCACAGGATCTAATATCAGATACAATTCCTCCACTTAAAACTTCCGATAGTGGCATTAAAGCTCTGCATTGGATGGATGAATTCCGTGTAGCGCATTTGCCTATTGTAAATAATTCCGAATTCTTAGGTTTAATCTCGGATACTGATATTCTTGACCTCAATGCTCCTGAGGAAGCTCTTGGAAATCATCCGCTCTCTCTTATTCGTCCTTTTGTTTACGAATCGGAGCATATTTATGAAGTGTTGAAGTTAGCTGCACGAATGCATTTAACGATTATTCCTGTATTAGATGCTGAAAACAATTACCTTGGAAATATAAGCTTACGTTCATTGGTAGAAAATTTTGCGTCTACGGTTTCAGTACAAAATCCAGGTGGGATTATCGTTCTTGAACTCAATCAGAATGATTATTCTTTATCTCAAATTGCTCGAATTGTTGAGGAAAACGACACAAAGATTCTTAGTCTCTCGGTCAGTAGCAATCCAGATTCTACTCAAATGGAGTTAACTATTAAGGTGAATCGCGAAGACATACGGGGTATTCTTGCTTCTTTTGCACGCTACAACATTACCGTTAAGGCTACTTTTCAGCAAACGGAATTTTCAGAAGATCTTAGAAATAGGTTCGACATGTTTATGAATTACATCAACATGTAATTTGATTTTTCCAATTCGTTTTATCATTCTTTTCGAATTAGGATACCTACATTCGCTTTATTCAATCAAGTAAAATGCAAGTAGCCGTTTTTGGCCGTTCATTTACCGAAAGCAGGGCTCCTGTTATACAGGAATTATATTTTCTATTGCATAAATCGGGTGTTAAGGTTCAAATCATAGAACCCTTTTTCAAAGTTTCTCAAAGTTTGATGCCCATTGGTTCAAAGTTTTCTCAATTCAAGAATCAAAACGATTTAGATAATCGAACTTCCTGTATGATTACAATCGGAGGCGATGGTACTCTTCTCGAATCCGTTACCTTAATTCGAAATTCAGAAATTCCGCTTATCGGGATTAATACGGGGCGATTAGGTTTTCTTACCAGTTATTCTCAAGACGAAGTAGCCAAAGCGGTTGATGCTGCTTTAAACCAAAATTATTTACTTGAAAAACGATCCGTCCTTCAACTAAAAATGAATGGTGGACCCTTTGCAGATTTCCCGTATGCCTTGAACGATATTACTCTTCATAAAAAGGAGAGTTCAACTATGATTACCGTTCATGCTCGTTTAAACGGAGAACACTTGAATTCATATTGGGCTGATGGATTGATAGTAGCTTCTCCAACTGGTTCTACAGGTTATTCGTTGAGCTGTGGCGGACCTATTTTAATGCCCGAATCTCCCAGTTTTGTTATTACTCCTATTGCACCACATAATCTTAATGTGAGACCTTTGGTAATTAACGATGAACACTGCTTATCAATCGAAGTGGAGGTGCGGGGAAAAAATTTCCTTTTAGCACTCGATTCTCGATCTGCTTCAATTCCTGCTAAAACAGAGATTACCATTAACAAAGCCCCATTTTCTATTCGATTAGCCCGTAAACCGGAGCAACCATTTTTAAAAACATTGAGAGAAAAACTCATGTGGGGAATCGATAGAAGAAATTAGTAATATCCTTAAACCCAAAGGTTTTAATTATCTTCTTTTAAATAGCATTTCATTTTTGGTATATTTGCCCTAATTGCCAATAAATCTTTTCCAATGCGTAAGCTCTCCACCCTTACCGTTTTATTACTGTTCATTTCTTTTTCCGTTCAAGCTCAACGAAAAGGGAAAGGACGTTTCCTCGATCGTTGCGAAAGCACATACGGTATCGGCTTTACCAACTTTCTTGGTGAACTTGGTGGTGCAGATCAGTTTGGTACAAATGGACTTAAGGATTTGGAAATGGTCCTTACTCGTCCAGCTGTTCACCTTGGATTTAGATACCGTAAAAATCCAGTGCTTTCTTTCAAATTCAATTTGAATTATGGACGTGTGGCAGGTAGAGATAGCTTAACTCGTGAAGAGTTCCGTCGGAATCGTAATCTGAGCTTTCGTTCACCAATCTTCGAATCATCATTTCAAGTCGAACTTTCCATCGTTCAATTAAAATCTTCTAAGAGTATCTACAAACTCCAAGGGGTTCGTGGTAAAAGTGGCATCGATCTTAATGTTTATTTGTTTGCTGGAATTGGTGGCTTCTATTTCAACCCTAAAGCTTTACTTGGAGGTCGTTGGTGGGCACTTCAACCACTAGGCACCGAAGGTCAGGGCATTGCTGCTTCTCGTACACCTTACAAACGTTTTCAAATGTGCTTCCCAATTGGATTCGGTTTCCGTGTGCCCATGCAAGATAAACGTTGGACTATTGGATTTGAATATGGTATGCGCATTACTACAACCGATTATCTGGATGATGTGAGTACTACTTATTTCTCTCCAACATTAATTGCCGATAAAAACGGTCCTGTAGCTGCTGCATTATCTAATCGTGCGAATCCATTTTCTCCCGATTTTATCAAAGGATCGGCATCCACTGGTCAACAACGTGGAGACCCAACTGATCGTGATGCATACATGTTTGGAATTGTAACCATGACTTACCGTTTGAAATCAGGAAAATCAATCCTTCCAAAATTCCGGTAACTCATTTACGTTATTCTCTGTATACCTCTCTGTATGCGAAAATGGATTTTTCTAAGTTTATTTGGATTAGCTGCTTCATTTTCTGCTAGTTCTCAGGTATTTAACCGGTATTCTGAACTTGGGCTTTTTGGAGGCGTTTCCTATTATATGGGTGAATTAAACCCTGGAAAACAGTTTTTCATGGTTCGCCCTGGTGGTGGATTGGTCTACCGGTATAACACTAGTCGTCGCTTTGCATGGGAAATCCATGGTTTGTATGGCAGTGTTCAGGCTGAAGATGCTCGCTCAGGTGAAGACAACCAAGTCCTACGCAATCTTTCATTTCGTTCTCAAATCATTGAATTTGCGGGATTGCTCCATTTTAACTTTTTTAATTACGAAATCGGAAATCCCGAAACCCCAGCAACTCCCTACATTTTTGGTGGAATAGGTCTTTTTCGATTTAATCCCAAAGCTGATTTTCAGGGAGAATGGATTGCACTTCAACCTCTTGGTACCGAAGGGCAAGGTTCACCTGTATACGCCGATCGTAAACAGTATTCGCTCATGGGAGCCAATATTCCGTTTGGATTTGGTGTTAAATTCCATGCGTTTAATCGCTTAGGATTTAGTTTAGAATGGGGATTACGCAAAACATTCACTGATTATTTGGATGATGTAAGTACTACATACGCCGATCCAGATGTACTTTTTGCTACACATGGTGAGTTAGCAGCTATACTTGCAGATCGATCCCTTGTCAATCCTGGTAAAATTAATGCAGGACGTCAAAGAGGAAATTCAACAAATAAAGATTGGTACTCATTTGCCGGGCTAACAATTACGTATAAAATAGTCCCTCGCAAAGCCGAATGCGCCGCATATAAGTAATCCATTATCTTTGCGCGTTAAAGCTGTATGCAATCATACAGCGCAAGTAAAGAAAGTGAATAAAGAAGATATCAATCTGCATACGCTACCGAGCCATATTGCCGTTATCATGGACGGAAATGGTCGATGGGCTAAAATGCAAGGTAAACTCAGAACATTTGGTCACGAAAATGGTGTGAAAGCAGTTCGCGAAACTGTGGAAGCATGTGCCGAGTTAGGTGTTTCTTATTTAACCATGTATGCCTTTTCAACCGAGAATTGGAATCGTCCTAAATATGAAATCAATGCTTTAATGACTTTATTGGTTAGCACAATCAGTAAAGAGACAGCCACATTGATGAAAAACAATATTCGCCTAGAATCAATAGGTGATATTGACTCTTTGCCAGGCAAATGTCGTCGTGAGTTAGAAGAGGCTAAAATGAAAACAGCTGGAAATTCTCGAATGACACTTGTATTGGCGCTAAGCTACAGTTCAAGATGGGAAATAACCCAAGCTGTAAAACAAATCTCCTCCGATGCGCAAGCCGGAAAAATAAAAACCGAAGATATTTCAGAGAAACTTATTGCTAGTTACCTAAATACTTCAGGAATGCCTGATCCAGAATTGCTGATTAGAACATCAGGAGAACATCGCATTAGTAACTTTTTACTCTGGCAAATCTCTTATGCTGAATTGTACTTTACAGATAAGCTATGGCCAGATTTCAGAAAAGAAGACCTCTATGCCGCCATTGTCAGCTATCAACAAAGGGAACGCCGCTTTGGCAAAACAAGCGAACAATTGAATACCCCAACATGACGCGTCTTTATTTCCGAATATTCTCCTTTTTCTGTTTACTCGCTTTTCAGCAAACTTTAGTTGCTCAGGTTATCTCTGGCAATCCACCATTAGGCATAAGCTATAGCGCCCCTAAAGAATATGAGATAGCTGATATATCCTTTAAAACCAAGGACAACAGTAATCTTGACCAGAATATTTTGCGCTTATTATCCGGATTAAATAAGGGTGATAAGATTATGATTCCTGGAGATCGAATTAGTGGTGCAATCGAAGCACTTTGGAAACAAGGGCTTTTTACAGGAATTGAAGTTAAAACTGCCAAAATTGAAGGGGATAAAATCTCTTTAATCATTCTCTTAGAAGAAAGACCTCGACTTTCTCGATTCCGTTTTGTAGGTGTCAAAAAGAATGAGGCCGACGATTTACGTGAGCAGATTAAGCTAATTAGAGGGAAGCCAGTTAATGAAAATTTGATGGTGAATACTCGGAATACTGTTCGGGAATTCTTTATTGATAAAGGGTATATGAATGTTGCTGTTGATGTAAATACAACTAACGATACTATACCTGGCGGGGGCGTGATGATGAATATTTTGGTGAATAAGAACAAGCGAGTTAAGATTCATCAAATAAACATTAATGGCAATCAATTCGTGACAGATAGAAAGCTGAAGAAGAAAATGAAAAATACAAAGGAAAATCCTTGGTATAGTTTGTTTACAACGTCTAAATACATGGAAGACAACTTTGTAGAAGACAAATCGAAAATTCTAGCTGTTTACTTTGATAAAGGTTTTAAAGATGCACGTATAGTAAAAGATACAGTATATCGCTATGATGCAAAACATATCAATATTGATATTCAAATTGATGAAGGAAGACAATATTTTTTCAGAAATATCAATTGGGTTGGGAATGTTAAATATACCTCTAAACAACTCAGTGATATTTTAGGTATTAAAAAAGGAGAGATATATAACCAAGCTACTTTGGAACAAAATCTATTCATGAATGCTTCTGAATCAGATGTCTCATCCTTATACATGAATGATGGACATTTATTTTTCCAAGTAACTCCCGTTGAAACCTTTGTCGACAATGATTCGGTCGACATTGAGATGCGTGTTTATGAAGGTAAACAAGCCCGAATAAATCGTGTTACTGTCACCGGAAATGATAAAACTAATGACCATGTTGTTATGCGAGAAATTAGAACTCGCCCGGGTCAATTATTTCGCCGTTCTGATATTATTCGTACCCAACGTGAATTGTCTCAATTAGGATATTTCGATCCTGAGAAAATGGCCGTTAATCCTGTTCCTAATCCTCAAGATGGAACAGTTGATATTGAATATAAAGTGGAAGAAAAACCTTCCGACCAATTACAGCTTTCGGGAGGTTGGGGCGCTGGAAGATTAATAGGTAATCTTGGTCTAGCATTCAATAATTTTAGTGCTAGAAGATTCTTCAAGAAAGATGCATGGCGTCCTTTACCTTCTGGTGATGGTCAACGTTTATCTCTGAATGCATCTTCTACAGGTCGTGCATTCCAGAGTTACAATTTGTCTTTTACTGAGCCTTGGTTAGGCGGAAAGAAGCCTAATTCGCTAACCATAACTGCATACCATTCAATTTTCGGAAATGGGGCAGCGAAGAATGATCCAACTCGTAGTCTTACCAAAAATACGGGTATCATTCTCGGCTATGGTAGACGTTTGCGTTGGCCAGATGATTTTTTCACTTTGCAACAATCTGTTAGTTTCCAATACTATGAATTAGTTAATTCAACTGCCTTTGAACTAGCTAATGGGTTTGCTAATAACTTGAGCTTTACGACTACGTTGTCAAGAAACTCGATTGATGGACCTATTTATCCTAAATCAGGTTCTAACATCAGTCTCTCTATACAATTCACACCACCGTATTCGGTCATTAACAATACTCCCGCAAATGAGTTAGTTACACTCGAACAAAGATATAAGTGGGTTGAATTTCATAAATGGAAGTTTGATGCTCAGTGGTTTACTCCACTTTCTCGGAATAAAAACACGTTGGTATTGATGACTCGAGCAAACTTTGGTTTTGTTGGATTATATAACCAAAACAAAGGATTGTCTCCTTTCGAGCGATTCCGTTACGGAGGAACTGGATTAAGCGGATTAACTTGGGGGGCACAGTTCTTAGGTGCCGAAATAGTTGGATTAAGAGGTTATCAAGACGGATCCATTTCAAAGGGTGCAACTGGAGGAGTAGGAGATGCACCAATATATAGTAGATATACGATGGAATTGAGGTATCCAATTTCATTAAATCCATCTGCTACTGTTTTTGCTTTAGGATTTCTAGAAGGTGGGAATGCTTGGACAAACTTCAAAGATTTCAATCCATTTAGTATCAAACGTTCTGCTGGTGTTGGTGTGCGTGTATTTTTACCCATGTTTGGATTGCTTGGACTTGATTATGGCTTCCGTTTCGATGAAGTTCCAGGTTTTTCTGGAATGCCTAAAAGCCAATTTCACTTTATCATAGGTCAAAACTTCAATTAGATTATGTTCAATTGTAACAGAATTAATCCAATTGAAGGACTTCGAACTAGCTGCTTAGCACGATTGTTGTTTTGCCGCCAACAAACCTTATAGAAATGATTACTTTTGCACCCTCAATCCGGCCGGTTATGAAAAAGCTCATCTTAGCGCTTCTGGTATTTTTCGCTGTATCATCAAGCGTTTCGGCACAAAAATTTGCTTACGTTGATACTCAATATATTTTGGAAAACCTTCCAGAATATAAATCTGCTCAACAACAATTAGATCGTATATCAATCCAATGGCAAAAAGAAATTGAAGTGAAATTTGCTGAGATTGATAAAATGTACAAAGATTTTCAAGCAGAATCGATTCTTCTAACTGATGATATGAAGAAGAAACGTGAAGAAGAAATTATCGATAAAGAACAAGGCGCTAAAGAATTACAAAAACAACGTTTTGGTAAAGGAGGAGATCTTCTCAAAAAACGCCAAGATTTAATTAAGCCTGTTCAAGATAAAATCTACAATTCGATTAAAGAGATTGCTACAACTAAAAATTATGCTGTAGTATTTGATAAGTCAAGTGATTTAACAATGCTCTTCACTAATCCTAAATATGACATTAGTGATCAAGTTCTTGAGTCTTTAGGATTTACTCCTGGTCAAAAAGGAGATGAGCAAGATGGTAATGATAAAGGAGGAGGTTCTAATCCTTCAACCCCAACACCCCCAACGAATAAAAAATAACTAATAAAAAACGAATGAAGCAATTGATCGCCCTGGCAATATTTGCCACTGCCCTGATCGGAACGCCTGCATTGGCGCAGAAATCAAATAAATTTGGACATGTTAATTCGGCCGAATTATTAAGTCTTATGCCTGAGCGTAAAACTGCTGCCGCACGAATGGATTCCATCACGAAAGACGTTGAAAAACAACTTCAAGAAATGATGACTGAGTATCGCACTAAACAAGAAAAATACACGAACGAAGCTCCTAAATTATCTGAATTGGTTAAGAAGGATAAAGAGGAAGAGCTTACTAGTTTAGGTACTCGTATTCAAAATTTTCAGCAACAAGCTCAGCAATCTTTAGAGCAGCAAGAACAGGCACTCATCGAACCAATTGTTTCAAAAGCGAAAAAAGCAATTGAGACAGTTGCTAAAGAAAATGGTTATACGTACATTTTTGATACTTCTGCAGGTTCTTTATTGTTCTGGGAAGAAAGCGATAACATACTTGTTATGGTGAAGAAAAAACTCAATCTTCCTTGAGATTTAAAAAAACACTTCTTTAAAGCACTCCAATCGGGGTGCTTTTTTTATTCTTGTATATGGATAAGAACGCACCAATTGGCATATTTGATTCTGGTATTGGAGGTTTAACTGTTGCTGCAGCCATTCATCGCTTACTTCCTCAGGAATCACTTATATATTTTGGAGACACGGCACATTTCCCTTATGGTGATAAATCACCTGCTCGTATCGAATCATATGGTTTAGGTATAGCTGAGTATTTACTTACTCAAGGCTGTAAAATGATTGTAATAGCCTGTAATACTGCATCAGCTCATGCTTTTAAGGCAGTGACTAAATATGTTGGCAATAAAGCAATCGTGGTAAATGTGATTGACCCCGCTTCACAAGTTGTTGCAGAGAGATATCCTAATGGAAGAGTTGGAGTTATCGCTACTCGTGGTACAATTCAATCTGGAATTTATCCAAGGAAAATTAAAAAGTACAGTGCTAATACCGAAGTAACTTCTCTAGCAACACCACTTCTTGCACCCATGATAGAAGAAGGCTTTTTTAATAACCGGATTTCGCGTACAGTAATTCATTCCTACTTAGAAAAGAAATCACTGCAAAATATTGAAGCAATTATTCTAGGGTGCACCCATTATCCTCTTATTCGTAAACAAATAGAAGAGTTCTATAAAGGCTCTGTAGATGTGGTTGATTCGGCAGAAATGGTGGCTTTAACCGTGAAGAATTTACTTGTCGATTCAGTTTTACTTTCTACTCAAAATAATCCGCATCTACGTTTCTTAGTTTCCGACTTTACCGAATCATTCGAAAGTAGTGCTACTTTCTTTTTTCCGGAGAAAGTAAACTTAGAAGAACAAGATATTTGGAAATAAAAAAAGGCAGCTTTTGGCTGCCTTTTTTTATGAATTCATGCTTCTTACTTGATGATATTACCTTCTGTATCCAATTCTACAACTGGATAACCGAGGGCTTTAATTTTATCCCAGTTACTAGCTTTATCGCCTACAACTACAACAATCATTTTATCCGTTGGTAAATAACGTTTTGCTAAGCCATCAATGTCATTTTTTGTCAAACTACCTAAAATGGCACTTTGCTTATCGATGTAGTTTTTGTCTAGGTTATAAACCAACAAATTTTGAAGGAATAATGCCTTTTGGAAAGGTGTTTCGTATTTCAACGCATCACGTTGACCAAGTGAATTCTTAGTGAAATTCAACTCTTCAGGGGTAATGCCAGATGCACGGAAAGCATTCATTTCGGTGAAGAAATCCATTAATGAGCTATCTGTTTTTTCTGCTTTTACTCCAGCAGATGCTGTGAAAGAACCACGGTATAGCGTTCCACTAAATCCAGAACGAGCTCCATACGTGTATCCTTTCTTCTCGCGCAACATCAAGTTGATGCGACTATTAAAGTTGCCTCCTAATGTATAATTCATCACACCTGCACGATAATATTCACCGTCTGCATCAAAAGGTAAAGCCATATAACCGATACGAATTTCAGATTGAGGGGCTTTGTCTTTATTAACAAAATAGATGGTTGTTGCTGCGATCGCTGGAGTGGCTGGTTGTTTAATTTCTACAGGAGAAGCTGTAGTTTTCCAATTCAACAAAAATGGAACTGCAGTATTCAATTCTTTACTGGTGATTTGACCAACTGCTACCAATTTAGCTTTTGCCGGAATTATTTGAGCTGCATAAAAATCTTTCACATCCTGTAACGTGATTCCTTCCAAACTAGCTTTTGTTCCAATTACGGGGATTCCAAAAATATGGTCACCATATAACAGTTTAGAATATACATTATCAGCGATAGTAGCTGCGCGGGTTGCGTTGTTATCAATAGCAGCAATCTCCTGTGATTTTGCTGTATTGAATTCTTCTTCTTCAAATTTTGGATGAAAAAGTTTTTCTTCCAATAATTCAATCGTACGAGCAAGGTTTTTCTTCAGAGAAAAGACGTTTACATAAACGTATTCGCGATCGGACGAAATGCTGATATCGGAACCTAATTTTTCTAATTCAGATGTAATTTCTTCTGAAGAATATTTAAGTGTTGATTCACTCATTACATCGGTCAAAAGGTTTGATAAACCTGATTTTGCCGGATTCTCAGCAGCATGACCAGCTGGGAATGAAATAAGCATAGAAACGATTGGTAAATCATTATCCTGTGTTCCAATTACTTGCAAGCCATTTGCACTTGTTTCTTTCCAGAATTCTGGAAGACTAATTACTGGATTAGCTCCTGGCGCTGGGTGTTTACTACGGTCGAATACGTCCTTCGCTTTTACATAACTCAGGTTTTTGTATTCGCTTCCTTCAGCACTTTCTGCTTCTGTAGCACTTTTTGGTGTGAAGTTATCTTCGTGTGCAATTAGTTCTTTTTGTCCTTTCGGCACAACACTAGTAATGACCGCAGGTTTGCCTTTGATGTATTTCTCGTAAACACGAATTACATCTTCTTTAGTAAGTTTTTGAAGTTGATCAATTTCCTTCTTGATGTAATTCGGATTTCCTTTAAATGTCTCGTTATAAGCTAATTTGGAAGCTTTGCCACTAACACTTTCTAAACTTTGGATCATTTCGGCTTCACGTGAATTTTTGATTCGAACTAAATCCTCATCTTTTACTCCACGCTTTTCAAATTCAACAAAAGCATCACGAATAATTTTCTCCATATCGGCCAATGTTTTACCTGGAAAAGGCAACACATTTACCACAAATGTTCCAGCTAATTCTGCTGCTGGATTATAAGCACGAGCCTGAACAGCTAAATTGGTTTTAATCAAATTCTGATAGAGAATGGATGTTTTATCACCACCAATCAATTCAGCCAATAAATCTAACGGAAGCTCATCATCACTTCCAGATGAAACTGCTGGCCATGTCATTTGAATCATCGGAAAACGAATATTGTCTTCCATTGAGATATAGCGGTCTTTATCAATTGTTACCGGCATTTTATCCATTGGTTTTACTTCAGGACCGCGTGGAATGCTTCCAAAGTATTTTTGAGCCAAGCGAACCACTTCTGCTGGATCTACATTACCTGCAACAGTTAAAACAGCGTTGTTCGGGCCATACCAACGTAAAAAGAATCGTTTTAAATCATCAACCGTAACACGATCAAGATCTTTTAAATACCCGATTGTTGGCCAAGAGTATGGATGTCCATAAGGATACAATGCTTCGTTTGTGCGCTCTCCAACCAATCCATACGGGCGGTTGTCGTAATTCTGTCCACGTTCGTTTTTTACAGTAGCACGCTGAATTTCAAATTTTTGTTGCGTTACGGCATCTAACAAGAAACCCATACGATCGGCTTCTAACCAAAGTGAGGTTTCAAGTTGGTTGCTAGGTAATGTTTCAAAATAATTAGTACGATCTAAATTAGTTGTACCATTCATTGTTCCACCAGCTTCTGTTACAATAGCAAAATGCTCTTCATCGGCCACGTTATCGGAACCTTGAAACATCATGTGCTCAAAGAAATGTGCAAATCCGGAACGACCGATTTGTTCTCGAGCTGAACCAACGTGGTAAGTCACATCGGTATGGACAATCGGATCGCTTTTATCCACATGGATAATGATGGTCATCCCATTATCGAGTTTGTATTTTTCATAAGGGATGACAATCTCATCTCCCTTTTTCTCCACCTTTTCTACCAGTTTCTGGGCAGTAGCAGGTAGAAGAAGCATGAATGATAGGGCTCCTGACAGGAACGAAATACGTTTTAACATATGTGTGTTTTTCAAGTTGCAAGTTTATACAAAGATTTCCGGACTCAATTACATTTCACGTAAAGGATTTAGGAGGATACTTTTTCATTCTATTTTTTAGTACTTAAAATCAGATATAAAACTTAACTTTGACCGCTTTTTGGTTCATACCATTGGTATGATTA
>JBIKOC010000226.1:0-4081 GCA_044358335.1 Flavobacteriales bacterium
TAATGTAGTCGGAAACTTGGTTCGGCTACTAGCTTCCCTACAGTAAAGTGATACTTCGCGTAAAGTGCTAATTCGGTGTTGTTTACGTCTTGTTCAATTTTACGGTTTAGCTCATTAAAGAAGGTGTAATTGGTGTTGAGACCAATAGCTTCGACTCCCCAAAGCAAGTCGTTTTTACCAAAGAAATATTTGAAGTTTAAGGCTAAATTAAAGCCTTTGATTTCGCTACTTCGTGAAGGCAATGTTTGCTGATCTAGGTTGATTTTATAATCGCTGTAGCTAAAAACTCCATCCATCACAAAATTCGAATTACCCGGAACCAAAACGAAGTTCGCTCCTGCACCAAACGTATTCCAATTCAAGTCTTGCAAACTTTGGTATTTCACGCGGTCGCTGAAGTTAAAACCAGTTAGGTTCAGCTTACTTCCATTATCACCATTGAACGACAATTTCCCATATAAATCGGTGAAATTGAACGGTAATCCAGCTGTATCTACATAGGGATAAAACACTTTAGAACTTTGTTCCAAATAAGAAGTACGTCCGCTGAGGATGAAAGAAGAAGAACCAGCCTCACCTTCTTTTTGACGACTTAATGGGCCTTCTAGTTGAAGTTTAGAAACGAACGGACTAGCCGACACTTTCCCACCGAAACGTTTCTTGTCGCCGTCTTTGGTGGTGATTTTCATGATAGAAGAAACACGCCCTCCATTTTCGGCACTAAATCCTCCGGTGTAAACATCTGCATTTCGAATCACGTCGGTATCGAAAACCGAGAATAGTCCAATTGAGTGAAATGGATTGTAAATAATCATCCCATCGAGAAGAACTTTATTTTGGATGGGCGAGCCTCCGCGAATGTAGAGTTGTCCACCTTGATCTCCCGTAAACGTAACACCAGGAAGAACTTGTAGGTATTGAGCAATATCGGGTTCAGCTCCAATGGTTGGGAGCTTATTCATTTCTTTTGGGGTGATGGTAGTTAAACCAACGCCAATGCGGTTTTGCTCTTCTTCTTTCTCACCTCTAACTTCAAACTCCTTAATATCAACAGCTTTCGACTGAACATACAGGTTTTGACTTAAGATTTGTCCTGCCTTAACGCTAACATTTACAGAAGTTTTCTCAAATCCTATGGAAGAAAAAACAAGTGAGTAATTTCCTGCTGGCACTTTCGTGATGGTGTAGAAACCATTTACGTCAGTTTGTGCCACAAATTGGGTTCCGTCGAGGTAAACATTGGTGAAGATAACCGGTTCTCCGTTTTTCTTATTGTAGATAACTCCTCGAATGGTTGCGGTTTGGGCAAGTAGCAAAGTCCCGATAATACTGAAAAAGATGGCAAGAAAGTAACGATTCAACATAAGTGTATTCTGGTGATGGGCGGCCAAAGATAGAACGATTCCTCGCATCCCAACAGAAACAGATAAGTGCTTTTATCGGACGATATTAATTTTTATTGAAAAATGAATGTAGGATAGGTGTTATCACTTAACAGCATATAATCATTCAACTTGGTTAGTTTACTTAAAAACTAGTCTTCCCCATAAACCGGCATTCCCTTCACCGGAAAGATTTTCCCTTTATTCAAATCTATACGCGCCGCAAGTAAACGCATTCCATTGGTGACCACCAAAAAGGGAACTTTCATGCTCAAATTATACCGCGCTGCTTGGTCAAACACCGATTGATTCACTTCTACCTCAGCGGCCTTGCACTCAATCAACATCCAGGGATTCATCTCCGAATCATAAACCACTATATCGGCACGTTTCGACAACCCATTCACCTTCAACGAAACCTCTACTGCTATCTTATTTTTGGGGTACTTAAGCTCATCCAACAGGTAATGCAAAACATGCTGCCTCACCCATTCCTCGGGTGTTAGTGCCACATATTTGTTTCGAAAAGCGTCGAAAATTTGCGTTCTTTGTCCTGCTACCTCCCGTGTGAGTGGTGTTATAGCTGGCAACAGCAGTACCCGTAAACCCAAATTAGTAGGACCCATGAAAAGCAAAGAAGAAATCGTCAATAATTGGTTGCCCCGATATACTGGGGTGCAGCTCGAAGACTTTGGCAAATATATCCTGCTCACCAACTTTTCCAACTATGTGGAGAAATTTGCAGCCATTACTGGTGCTAAAGTAGTAGGTCTCGACCGTCCCATGCCTTCTGCAACCGCTAACGGAATTACCATTATTAACTTTAGCATGGGTAGTCCCAACGCTGCTATCATCATGGATTTGCTATCAGCCATTAAACCTAAAGCATGCTTGTTTTTAGGTAAATGCGGTGGGTTGAAAAAGAAAAATAAAGTGGGCGATTTGATTCTTCCTATCGCCGCCATTCGTGGTGAAGGAACTTCTAACGACTATTTCCCAGCCGAAGTGCCCGCTTTACCAGCATTTAACTTACAAAAAGCAGTATCAACCACTATTCGTAATCACAAAAAAGATTACTGGACCGGAACCGTTTTTACTACTAATCGTCGCGTTTGGGAACATGATAATGAATTTAAAAAATACTTGCAGAAAATTCGTGCTATGGCCATTGACATGGAAACGGCTACTATTTTCTCTGTTGGATTTTACAACAAAATTCCAACTGGAGCGCTGCTTTTAGTGAGCGATCAACCTATGGTTGCTGGAGGAGTGAAAACCGAAAAAAGCGATTCGGTAGTAACAACTAATTATGTCGATTCACACATTCAAATAGGTATTGATTCGCTCAATGAGCTGATCAACAATGGTAATACGGTTAAGCATTTGCGTTTCGAATAACACTTTTGCTTAGCAATTCAGCATATTCACATGGCTAAATCAACAACTCCATCCGTATCGGTTGAATCGGTTTTTAAAGATTTACAAGCACGAAAATTTGCCCCGGTTTATTTGTTGTGCGGAGAAGAATCTTATTACATCGATCAACTTTCCAATTTCATCGAAAATAACCTGCTCACCGAGGATGAACGGGAATTTAACCAAACGGTTTTGTATGGTATTGATGTTACTGCCGATGATGTAATGGCCACTGCCAAACGCTATCCGATGATGAGCGAATATCAGGTGGTGATTGTGAAGGAAGCTCAACAATTGAAGGATATCGAGAAATTAGTTCCTTACTTGAATAATCCGCAATCGAGTACCGTTTTGGTTATTTGCTTCAAGGGGAAAGAGCCCGATAAACGCAAAGAATTTTATAAAACGCTGATTAAAAACAACGCAGTATTTTTTGTTTCGGAGCGACCAAGACAAGAAAAAATGCCCGAGTGGATTAATCGATATTTCACTAAAAAAGGATATCGCATTACTCCTAATGCTGCTATTTTATTGTCGGAATTTGTGGGAAATGAATTAGAAAAAGTCTGCAACGAAGCCGATAAATTATTTCTGAATTCACCTGCTGGTTCCGAAATAACCGAGAAGGACATCGAGCGTCAGGTTGGTATTTCAAGAGAATTCAATGTGTTTGAATTTCAAAAAGCATTGGGCACTCGAAATGTGTTTAAAGCGAATCAAATTGCACTTAATCTAGCCGGACAAAAAGCCACACCTTTACCTATGGTGATGGGAAGTTTGTTTAGTTTTTTCAGCAAGTTATTGCATTACCAATGGCTAAAAAGTAAAGGCGAAACCAACATGGCTTCTGCGATGGGAATCTCTCCTTATGTGATTAAAGAATACGAAATAGCTGCTCGAAACTATCCTCCATTCAAACTGCTTCGTATTATGAGTCATTTGCGCAATTATGACCTCAAAAGCAAAGGCTTCAAAAACGAAAGTGCCAACGACACCGAATTATTAAAAGAACTCACTTTTAAGATTGTACACTGATGAATTATTGGCTGGTGAAATCGGAACCGGTAAAATATGCCTGGTCTAAATTTGTAAAAGACAAAAAAACAGTTTGGGACGGCGTACGAAACTACCAAGCGCGTAACAACCTACAAGCTATGAAAATCGGCGATCTCGTCTTGTTTTATCATAGCAATGAAGGAATGAACGTAGTAGGAATTGCCAAAGTGGTGAAAGAAGCATACAACGATCCAACCACCGACGATTTACGCTGGTACGTGGTAGAA
>JBIKOC010000227.1:0-4079 GCA_044358335.1 Flavobacteriales bacterium
AAATGGGTCGCAACCTGCGTAGCGAACGTTTCGGATTTCTTTGGGCACTTTGTATGGCGGGCAGTTTTTTACCGCTAGTCTATTTCAAATCGGGTATCATCGACCCAGTTTTCAATTATTTCATTTTTACTTCCATCTGGTTTATTTCCCGAGCCGTTCGTCATTATGGAACTAAAACCGCTACCCGACAATCGCTCTATGCGGGTTTGTGTATTGGATTAGCCATTCTAACTAAAGGTCCAGTTGGATTAGTTCTCGCCTGCTTAACTTTTGGAGTTTTCTGGACATTCAAACGATTTAAACCCGTCGTTTCAATCAAGAATTTACTGCTTTTCACCTTTAGTGCATTGTTTGTGACCTTGGCTTGGTTTGGTCCCGAAACATACCAACACGGCACTTGGTTTTTCAACGAATTTATCACCTATCAAATCCGTTTATTCTCCACGCCCGACGCAGGACACGCACAACCTATTTACTACCATTTTGTTGTTGTTTTATTGGGCTGTTTTCCAATGTCGGCCTTAGCTTTAAAAGGATTGTTTCGTCGACCGCAATTTCGGGTTGATGATCCCGACTTTTTACTGTGGATGAAAATCCTGTTTTGGGTTGTATTGATTTTATTCTCGATTGTTACGACCAAGATTGTGCATTATTCTTCGATGGCATATCTACCACTTAGTGCCATAGCAGCCATGAGTATGGAGGAATATTTACGTGGCCGACAAGCATGGAAATTCTGGCAAGTGATAGGTGTATTTTTCATTGGATTTCCAATTGGTTTAGTGATGTTGGCAATTCCGTATGTCGGACTCAACATTCAACAATTAGTGCCTTTGATGAAAGATCCATTTGCAGTGCAAAATCTTCAAGCTGATGTTCATTGGTCGATGCTTGATTTACTACCCGGAATGATTTGGATAGTAGGTACTTTGATTGGAGCATACTGGCTTTGGAAAGGCACTAATCGCACAGCTATTGTTTCATTTTTCACCGGAACGGTATTGGCTACGGCTATTTTTCTGATGACGTTTCCTAAACGTATTGCAGGCTATACACAACAAGCTGCGGCTGAGTTTTACCAAGGTATACAGGGCAAAGATGTGTATGTAGAAACCTTACATTTTAAAAGTTTCGCTCAGTATTTTTACTCCCGAAAACAAAGCTTTTCAGCACTAGAAACAGCCAATTGCAAAGATGCAACGGGATATTATCACATCGATGCACTGCGCGAATGGTACTTGCATGGCGCAATCGACAAGCCTGTTTACTTCGTAGTCAAATGCGTTCACGCACAAGAATACCTCAACATGCCGGGCATAGAAAAAGTGGGAGAAAAAAACGGTTTCGTCTTCCTACTTCGTAAACCAAATTAAAGCCTAAGATCGACTTGAAGGATGATTCGTTAAATTCAATTCGGCGATGTTCTTGATGCGATTTCGTTCCAAGAATTCATCAATGGTTTCGAGGTGTTCAATCACCCGTTTATCCTTGAATTCGAATACCTTTTTAGCTAATCCCATCAAGAAGGCACGGTCGTGAGAAACTAGAATTAAGGTTCCATCAAAATCTAGTAACGCTTCTTTCAATACATCTTTCGATTTCAGATCGAGGTGGTTGGTAGGCTCATCGAGAATAAGCAGATTCACTGGTTCTAACAGGAGTTTCACCATTGCCAAACGTGTGCGTTCTCCACCCGATAAGACCGATACTTTCTTATTGATATCATCGCCGCTAAACATGAAACGCCCAAGCATATTCTTGACTTGAGTACGAATATCACCTTCGGCAACTTGATCTACCGTTTCGAAAACTGTAAGTGTTGGATCGAGCAACGCAGCTTGATTTTGAGCAAAATAACCCACCTTCACATTGTGACCCAATTGCACTTGTCCTTCCACTTCCAATTCACCTAAAACGGCTTTAATCATGGTGGATTTACCTTCCCCATTTCGTCCAACAAATGCTACTTTTTCACCCCGGGTGATGGACATATTCGCTTGATTGAAAATCACCTGCTCACCATACGATTTCGACACATCGCGAACTGTTACCGGATGTTCTCCTGATCGAGGCGACGGTGGAAATCTCAATCGTAAAGCGGCTGTTTCCACTTCGTCAATTTCGATGATATCTAATTTTTCCAGCATCCGTTCACGCGAAGAAACCTGATTAGTTTTCGAATACGTGCCTTTAAAGCGTTCGATAAAAGCCATATTATCAGCAATAATCTTTTGTTGCTCTTGCCAAGCCTTAACTTGATGCATCCGACGTTCTTCGCGCAATTGCAAATAATGCGTATAGTTAGCTTTGTAATCGTACATCCGCCCCATCGTGATTTCGATTGTACGGTTGGTGATATTATCAATAAATGCCTTGTCGTGAGAAATAACCAAAACTGCATTCGCTTTATTCACCAGAAAATCCTCTAACCACATCACCGATTCAATGTCGATGTGATTCGTAGGCTCATCCAACAAAATTAAATCGGGTTTTTTAAGGAGGATTTTTGCTAATTCGATCCGCATTCTCCAACCACCACTAAATTCACTTGTTGGGCGATATAAATCTTCCTGTTTAAAACCAAGTCCTTTCAATGCTTTCTCTACTTCGGCATCGTAGTTAACCTCTTCAAGCGCGTAGTATTTCTCCGACAAATCCGACACCCGTTCGATGATTTGCATGTATTCTTTGCTCTCGTAATCGGTACGTGTTTCGAGTTCTTTATTGAGAAATTCCATCTCATCGCGCATAGCAAACACATGACTAAAAGCCTTAGCAGCCTCGTCGAAAACTGTTGCATTATCTTCGGTCAACAAATGCTGGGGCAAATACGCAATTACTGCTTCTTTAGGCGCCCGAACTGCACCACGACTAGCATTCGATTCGCCAGCAATAATTTTCATGATAGTTGATTTCCCTGCCCCGTTTTTACCCATGAGGGCAATTTTATCGGTTGGGTTGATAGCGAAGGAAATATTGCTGAATAAGGTTTTACCCGTGTATTCTACTGTTAGATTGTCGACAGTGATCATAGTGAAAAGATGGGCGGCAAAAGTAAACAAATAGGAAGTACTAAGTATTAAGTAGAAAGTATTGAGTAATGAGTATAAAGTGGAAAGTACAAAGTGAAAAGTGGAAAGTAATGAGTGGAAAGTGAAAAGGGATGAGTGGAAAGTTTTAATAAAAAGTCAACCAATTATAAGCATGGAAAGAATCAATCGTAAATCGAACATCGTAAATCGAACATCGTATATCGTATATCGTAAATCGTATATCGAACTTCGTATATCGCCGAGCGCAGCGCTGGTATAATCTAATCTCTATCTTTGCAGCCTACACCCAAGCGAATGATTTATATTACCCGAAAGGAACATTTTAATGCGGCACATAAGCTAGCTAGGCCTGAATGGTCGGATGAGAAAAATGTGGAAGTATTTGGAAAATGTGCCAATGTAAACTGGCATGGACACAATTTCAATCTGCATGTAACGGTAAAAGGAGTGCCTAGTGAGGTTACAGGATTTGTGATGGATTTGAAGGTATTGAGTGCTTTAATCCGCGAACGTGTGACAGAAAAACTGGATCATAAAAACCTAAATCTGGATGTGGATTTCATGAAAGGAATCATGCCATCGACCGAGAATTTGGCGATGAAGATTTGGGATCAACTCGAAAAGCCTATCCAATCCCATGGATGTGCTTTGCATAGTGTTAAATTATTTGAAACCGAAAACAATTACGTCGAATATCTTGGCGCATAAATGTGATGGAAGAAACTGAATTTCAACCCGAAGGTTACCAAAAAATCGATCGCTATAACACCGAAAAGACTGAAGAGTTATCGAGTCATTATTCGACAATCATATCTCAATTGGGAGAAGATCCAGAGCGGGAAGGATTGAAGAAAACTCCTGAACGTGTTGCTAAAGCATTGCAGTTTCTCACGCATGGTTATGATCTAGAGCCTGCTGCCATCTTGAAATCGGCCATGTTTGCGGAAGATTACAAGCAAATGGTGATTGTTAAAGACATTGAATTATACTCTTTGTGTGAGCATCACATGTTACCGTTTTTCGGGA
>JBIKOC010000228.1:0-4078 GCA_044358335.1 Flavobacteriales bacterium
CGGAAAAATTCACCGGTGAACCATGCGTTAAATGTCCGCCATGACTTAAATCGAAACCTAAAATTTTATCGCCCGGATTCAAGCATGCCAACATTACTGCTGCATTTGCCTGTGCTCCCGAATGTGGCTGAACGTTAGCCCAAGTAGCATTAAACAAAGTCTTCAAACGATTGATAGCGATATTTTCAATCTCATCAACCCACTCACATCCACCATAATAACGCTTGCCCGGAAGTCCTTCGGCATACTTGTTCGTTAATACCGAACCAGCTGCTTTCATCACCTGATTACTTACATAATTCTCAGATGCAATCAGCTCAATTCCTTCAGTTTGGCGATGAAGTTCCTCATCAATTAATTCAAATATAACCTTGTCTTTTTTCATGCTTTGTGGTTCAAACGAGGGGCAAAAATAGTGTTTTGGAACGGACAACACCGAATGATTTTTTGATAACCCATAACTAGCATTTTACACATCTGTAGCATCTATCCCCCAGCACTTCCGGACTTCTGTCAAGAATGTTTTTTTTACCCCAATACAAACATTTTACCCATCTGTAGCATCTATCCCCCAGCACCTCCGGATTTCAGTCCGGAGAATTTTTACAAATTCTACAATTGAATACTCATAAGATTAGCTATTGGGTAATCTGCTGGCATGTTTACTCGGACTGAAGTCCGAGACTGCTAGTTCGTGAATGTGAGATTGTGGTATGAATGCTTCGACTGAAGTCCGAGACTGCTACATTTGCACTTTAAATTCTTCCCATGAACAACCGCATTACCCAACTTTTTGGAATTCAATATCCTATTATACAAGCCGGAATGATTTGGTGCAGTGGATGGGAGCTGGCTTCGGCGGTGAGCAATGCAGGTGGATTGGGAATTATTGGTGCAGGTTCGATGTATCCAGATGTGCTGCGTGAGCAAATTAAGAAGTGCCAAGCTGCTACCGATAAGCCTTTCGGGGTGAATATTCCACTCCTCTACCCCAACATTGAGGAGCATATGAATATTTTGGCGGAGACAGGCGTGAAAATCGTTTTTACCTCGGCGGGAAATCCTGCAACCTGGACTTCTTGGCTCAAAGAACGCGGTATGACGGTAGTTCACGTGATTGCGAATACCAAATTTGCGCTCAAATGTGAAGCTGCTGGTGTGGATGCGATTGTGGCAGAAGGATTCGAAGCAGGTGGACATAACGGTCGCGAAGAAACTACCACTTTAGTATTGATTCCACTCATCCGCAAGGCTGTTAAAATCCCATTGATTGCTGCTGGAGGAATTGGTAATGGTGCTCAAATGGCGGCTTGTTTGGCTTTGGGAGCTGAAGCGGTTCAGATTGGAAGTCGCTTTGTGGCTACGCCCGAATCGTCGGGCCATGAGGCATTTAAGCAACGTGTCATTACATCTGCCGAGGGCGATACCCAACTTTCGTTGAAAACATTAACACCTGTTCGCTTGTTGAAGAATTCTTTTGCCCAAAACATCCAACAGGCCGAAGCACAAGGCGCATCGAAAGAAACGTTGATCGAAATGCTCGGCCGAGGAAGAGCTAAAAAGGGCATGTTCGAAGGTGAAATGGAAGAAGGTGAACTCGAGATCGGACAAGTAAGCAGCCTCATTCGTGAAATAAAACCGGCTGCTGAAATCGTTAAAGAAATCATGGATGATTGCCGTGAAACATTGAAACGAATAGCAACTTCACTTGATTAATCTACCCGAAAAAACACATCATGCTGGCAGAATTAATAACCATTGGCGACGAAATATTGATTGGACAAATAGTCGATACGAATTCGGCTTGGATGGCACAGGAGCTCAATTTAATTGGGGTGAAAGTGAAACAAATTACCTCTGTTTCGGACGACCGGGAACATATTTTAGCAGCCTTGAAAGAAGCTTCTCAACGAGCAAATGTGGTTTTGATTACTGGTGGATTAGGTCCAACCAAAGACGATATTACCAAAGCCACGATGTGCGAATATTTTGGTGGAGGATTGGTTTTTAGTCAGGAACAATACGATCAGGTAGAGCGGATTTTTCGCAGTTTCGGACGTGAAGTAACGCCTACAAACCGCAAACAGGCTGAGATTCCGGAGAGTTGCGAATTAGTAGTGAATTATAACGGAACAGCTCCGGGGATGTGGTTTGAGAAGAATGACGTGTGTTATATGTCGATGCCGGGTGTGCCTTATGAAATGAAGGCGATGATGGAACATCAGGTTTTACCGAGAATTAAAGCTCGATTTCAAACTCCTGTGATTCTTCATCGTACTATTTTAACTCAAGGAATTGGGGAAAGTATGTTGTCGGATATGATTGAGGGTTGGGAAGAAAATCTCCCAGCTCATTTAAAACTGGCCTACTTACCGAGTGCAGGCTTGGTTCGACTTCGCATTAGTGCTAGCGGAGCGGATGAGACGACTTTAGGTAAAGAAATCAACGAGCAAGTGGAGAAGTTATATGCCATAGCTGGGATATATATATATGGTGAAGGGGAAGAAACGCTCGAAGGAAATCTAATCAAGCGATTGCGTGAATTAGGAAAAAGTCTTTCGGTGGCGGAAAGTTGTACGGGAGGAAACATTGCTCACTTGATAACAAGCGTATCGGGAGCCTCAGATGTATTTGAAGGCGGTGCTGTAACGTATAGTAAAGAGCTAAAAGCGAGTGTTCTGGGTGTAAATCCAGCTACTATCGAAACGCATGGTGTGGTGAGTGAAGAAACAGTTTTGGAAATGGTTTCTGGAGCAAAAAATCGTTTCAAAACCGATTATGCTTTAGCTGTTTCAGGCGTTGCCGGACCTGAAAATGATGAAGATGGAAATCCTGCAGGATGTGTATGGATAGCAGTTGCCGGTCCAGATTTTTGTGAGGCAAGGAAATTCCAATTCAGTCGCAACCGAGGGCGCAACATCACGATGGCATCGTTATCCGCCTTGAATTACCTAAGAATTAAGCTAGGATAATTACTCGATTTTGGTTGCAATTCCACGTCGAGCAATACTTACGAAATCGTTATAAATAGTGTAGTCGCTTTTGATTCCACCAATTCGGGCAACAGTAAAATTTCCTTTGATCGTAAGTGTGTCGCCAAACGATTGTTCGGGTATGGACAGCGTATTCGGTTTGGAATTAGCTTCGAGTGTATCGGAATAAGTTCCGTTGGCATTGCGCCAAAAAAACTTCACTTTAGCTCGATTGGCAGTAAGAATTCGAATGTCGAGTGTGCGAACTTCATCGGCTGTATACACACCAAATGATAGAATCGAATCGCGTACTTCCCAGCGACCATCGAATGGATCAGAATCGTAACGACAAGAACCATCGTCGTTTTCGTATTTATCGTCGTAGTTGTTGGCATTCGGATCAGTGCAACCATCGCGATCGCAGGAGCTAAGTGCAAGACAAAGCGTAAGAAAAATCAGACTAAACGATTTCATGGCAGATTATGAAGCGGCAAATTAAACGCAAAGAATGATTCGATGGTACTTAATGAGAGAAAAATGGGAGTTCAAATGGAGAAAATGTCGATAAACTAAGCTACAATCAAGATTTCAGAAGTTGATTCTTGGTCAAGGGCTGCATTACATTAGAAATTAATTTCATTTCACCTTGTTTTTAGGTTTGACAACATTAGAATTACTATTTTTGCCCTCGAATATTCAAAAACCCTTACAACATGAAAAAAATGCTTTTCATTTTTTCTGCAGTTGCTCTTGCAACCCTGACCGCTTGCGGTCCAAGCGCAGAAGAACTGGCTAAAAAAGAACAAGCTACTAAGGATTCTATCGCTGCTGTTGAAAAAGCACGTCAGGATTCAATGGATTCAGCTATGAAAGAACAAGCTCGTCTTGATTCAATCGCTGCTGCTGAAGCAACTGCTGCTGCTGAAGCTGCTGCTGCTGCAACACCTGCTAAAGGTGGTAAATCTTCGAAAGGAAACACAACTCCTAAGAAAGAAGATGAGCCTAAGAAAGAAGTTACTCCTGAGAAAAAAGGTGGTATGAAAGGTAATGTAATGGAAAACAAAAACGAGAGCAAGCCTGGAGATCAGCCTGTTAAAAAAGGAGGA
>JBIKOC010000229.1:0-4070 GCA_044358335.1 Flavobacteriales bacterium
CTTTAATATTTCTAATCATACATGAACCTTCCATCGATATACGCTAAAGGAGACCGCACCATCTGGATCGTGGTGTTGCTGCTTTCTGTGCTTTCTGTTCTCGCTGTTTACAGTGCTACAGGATCGCTTGCGTATGCAAAACAGGGAGGAAATACCGAACATTACCTTATCAAGCATTTGTTTTTGGTGCTTACTGGGCTCGGTCTCATGTATGTGACACATTTAGCTCATTACCGAATTTTCTCCCGAATTGGACAGATTGCTCTTTGGATTGCTGTTCCACTTTTGTTGATTACACTTTTGACTGGTACCAATTTGAATGAAGCGAGTCGCTGGATTACGGTACCAATCATAAATGCTACATTCCAAACTTCCGATTTTGCTAAGTTGGCTTTGATCATGTATTTGGCGCGCTTGCTATCTCGTAAACAAGAGCAGATTAAGGATTTCAAAGACGCTTTTGTGCCATTGATGATTCCCATTTTCGCGATTTGTGGATTGATTTTACCCGCGAACTTTTCTACTGCAGCCATCTTGTTCGCTACCTCATTGGTTTTGCTTTTTGTCGGACGAGTGAATATGAAGTATATCCTCTTGCTGGTAGGAAGCGGAATTGTTGCTTTCGGTTTGTTTATCGTTGTTGCTTTAAACGTTGATTTGCCAGGAAGGATTGGTACTTGGAAAGCACGTATTGAGAATTTCAGTAGCGGTGAATCGGAAGCGAATTTTCAAGCAGAGCAAGCAAAAATCGCCATTGCAAACGGTGGCGTATTTGGACAAGGTCCCGGAAATTCAACTCAACGAAACTTCTTGCCCCATCCATATTCCGATTTCATTTTTGCAATCATTCTCGAAGAATACGGATTCTTTGGTGCTTCGATTCTGATGCTTTTATACCTCATTTTATTGTATCGAGTCGTACGGATGGTGCGGTATAGTCCGCAAGCCTTTGCTTCGTTTTTAGCTGTCGGATGTTGTTTGATGCTCCTGTTTCAGGCATTTATCAATATGGCTGTTGCGGTGAATTTGTTCCCGGTAACCGGACAAGCCCTGCCATTGGTGAGTATGGGAGGAACATCTATTTGGTTTACCAGTATTTCGATAGGAATAATTTTATGTGTTAGCCGTTTTTGTGTTAAGGAGAAAGGAGGAGAAGATGCGCTCATATAAGTTCATCATTTCAGGCGGAGGCACTGGCGGGCATATTTTCCCTGCAGTTGCTATTGCTAATGGAATTCGCGAGCGATATCCGAATGCTGAAATATTGTTTGTTGGTGCAAAAGGGCGCATGGAAATGGAAAAAGTTCCTGCGGCTGGATATGAAATCGTTGGATTAAATATTACCGGAATTCAACGCTCATTTACACTTAAGAACTTCTTGGTGCCATTCCGTTTGTTAGGAGCTTTGAATGAAGCGGGGAAAATCCTCAAACGATTTAAACCAGATGTGGTAATTGGTGTGGGTGGATATGCGAGTGGTGCTATTGTATTTATGGCTTCTCGTAAAGGCATTCCAACACTTGTTCAGGAACAAAATTCATATCCCGGAATCACCAATAAGTTGCTTGCTAAACGAGTTAAACGCTTGTGTGTAGCATACGATGGAATGGAGCGTTTCTTTCCAGCAGAAAAAATCCGTTTAACGGGTAATCCTGTCCGCCAGGAAATTGTCGACCAACAAGGCAAACGGGAGAAAGCAATCAGTCATTTTGGATTGAATCCTAATAAGCAAACACTCTTAGTAATAGGAGGTAGTTTGGGAGCACTTTCGATCAATGAAAGTATACTAGCTGCATTACCTCAGATAAAGGAAAAAGGTCTTCAATTAATCTGGCAAACCGGTAAAGGTTTTGACGGAAAAGCTGCAGTTGCTGTAGCCGAATTAAATGATGCTGGAATTCAAACTTATGCATTTATTAAAGAGATGGATTTAGCTTATGCAGCAGCCGATTTGGTTGTTTCACGAGCTGGTGCATTGGCTGTTTCGGAGCTCTGTTTGGTGAAGAAAGCATGCATTTTAGTTCCCTATCCTTTTGCTTCCGAAGACCACCAAACTCACAACGCACAATCGTTGGTGGAAAAAGGGGCAGCATTGCTTGTCACAGATAGCGATGCACGAACGAAACTTGTACATGTTGCTCTTGAACTTGCCTCAAATGCTGAAAAGCGCGAAGGGCTTGTAAAGGCAATAAGTTTATTGGGGAAACCCGATGCAACAAATACGATTGTAGATGAAGTTTTTAATCTGATGACTGCCTGATCATGAATTTGCAAGCTGTCACATATGTATATTTCTTAGGCGCCGGCGGAATTGGTATGAGCGCTCTTGGACGCTATTTTCTGCGTCGGGGAATTGCTGTGGGTGGTTACGACAAAACAGCTACTTCACTCACTTCGGAACTCATCGCCGAAGGAATGAACATTGGGTTTGTCGATTCGGTTCAGAAACTTCCATCAGAACTAACCTCTATCGCTGATAAATCGCAGGTCTTAGTGATTTACACTCCTGCTATTCCTGCAAACAGCGAACAGTTGAATTATTTCCGCTCTCAAGGATATTCACTTATCAAGCGAGCCGAGGTTTTAGGATTGATTTCTCGTAACCATAAAACACTAGCGGTTGCTGGTACGCATGGTAAAACAACAACTTCAACCTTAATTGCCCATCTTCTCGAGCAAGGTGGAATGCATCCGGTTGCTTTCTTGGGTGGAATTTCGGTTAATTACAACAGCAATTACCTGCCTGGAACTACTTCCAGCATGTTGGTTGCCGAAGCAGATGAGTACGATCGTTCCTTCTTGCATTTACATCCGCATACTGCCGTTATTACTTCTACCGATGCCGATCACCTCGATATCTATGGAAAGAAAGACGCGCTGGTTCAATCATTTAGCGATTTTGCCGATCAGGTTGATACTGCTGGTAATTTGATTCTAAAAGCTGGACTTGATTTACCTAAGCGACTTTACGATCGAGCAATTACCTATCACACCGAATTGCCGGCTGATGTTCGTTTGGAAAATTGTGTTGCCGAGGGCGATAAATACCGCTTTGATGTTCGCATTCAGGGTAATCTTTTGAGCGGTTTAACACTCGGACTTCCTGGATTTCACAATGTGGAAAATGCCTTGGCAGCAATTGCTTCGGTGTATTTGAACGGATTGTCGGAAGCATCGATTCGTGCGGGATTGGAAAGTTTTAGTGGTGTAAAACGGCGTTTTGAATACATCCTAAGTGAAAACGACTTTGTATTTATTGACGACTATGCGCATCATCCTGAAGAATTGCGAGCATGCATCACATCTGTAAAACGCATCTATCCGGGTCGTCATTTAATGGGCGTTTTTCAACCACATTTGTTTACTCGAACACGCGATTTTCTAGATGGTTTCGCCGAGAGCTTATCGCTGTTGGATGAAGTCATTTTACTTGATATCTACCCAGCACGTGAGCTTCCTATCGAAGGAGTTAGTTCGGCTGTCTTACTTGAGAAAATTACTTCAGCCAAGAAATCCTTGCTTAGCAAAGAGGAACTGACAGATTACATCTCTTCGCACAAGCCTGAAGTTCTTCTCACCTTAGGTGCTGGTGATATTGATATGCTGGTTGAACCTATCCGGCTTCGCCTCACTCAAACACCTGTTTTGCCATGAAAAAAGGTCTGGTAAAAATGATTGTTTGGGGGCTGAGTTTATTGGCTGTTATCGTGCTGTTTGGCTTTGTCAATCAGCAACGGAAAGCGGCATTTTGCAATGAGAGTATTGTTTCCATTCTAGGTGATTCTTCTGTTCAGTTTATTGTAGAGGAAGATGTGCTGGATCTGCTTCATAACAAAGGCATTCGTATCGATTCGGTACGCGCGGCTGACATCAACTTACTTGAAATTGAAACCGAAATCCTGCATCATCCTGCAGTGCTATCGGCCGATGTGTACTATAATCCTAGCGGAGTGCTTTGTATGGATATAGTGCAACGTACGCCAATCATTCGTGTTATTGATTCGTTTGGTGAAAGCTATTACATCGACGATCAAGGTAACTACATGCCACTTATCGAACGATTTACCGCT